>JAAZNT010000251.1 GCA_012798145.1 Thermoanaerobaculaceae bacterium
TGCTGATGTCTTAAAGATGGAATTTTCAATTCCGGGAGTTTTTGATGTTCAGGGACCAGAAAAAAGTGTTTATAAACTTCTTGTGACAGCCAAGAATGAGAAAGGTCAGGACATTGATGTCTCTCTTTTGAAATTCACAAGTTCCGATAACAATGTTGCAACTGTGAATGAAAAAGGCGAATTGACGCTGTTAAATGACGGAAAAACTGTTATTACGGCGCAATTGGGGAAGAAAAAAGCGACTTTGGAAGTTCCTGTTACTATTTTAAGACCTTCTGCAGTGAAAGTTGATAGCCCAAGATTTTCAATAAATGTTGGCGAAACAACATATCTTCCCTTCAGCGTCATATCAACCAAAGGGACAACGCTTATAGATTTTCCAGTTAAAGTTGAATTTGAGAAGGATGGAATTGCAACTGCAGACGAAGTCGGAAAAGTGACGGGAATAAGCAAGGGAACCACAAAAGTAACTATTTACGCGGGAGACTCTTCAAACACGCTTACTCTTACTGTAAAATAGGAGGAGACGATGTTTAAGACAATTAGAGATTTTGATGTTTCCAAAAAAGGAATTTTTTTAAGGCTTGACTTGAATGTTCCAATTAAAGAAGGAAAAATCAAAGATGATTCAAGGATAACTGCCGCTCTTCCCACAATTAAATTCCTTTTAGATAAGGGATGCAAAGTTGTCGCCTGCAGCCATTTGGGAAGGCCTAAAGGGGGTCCTTCTCCTGAATTTTCTCTCTCACCTGTGGCGAAAAGACTTCAAGAATACCTTAAGGAAAACAAAGTTCTGTTTTCATCAGATGTCGTAGGCGAAGATGCGCTCAAAAAATACGCAGATTTGAAAGAAGGAGAATTGCTTCTGCTCGAAAATGTTAGATTTGAAGTTGGAGAAACAAAGGGGGACGAAGAACTTGCAAAGAAATTCAGAAAGTTTGGAGAAGTTTATGTTACAGACGCCTTTGGAGCCCTTCACCGAGCCCACTCTTCTGTTTATCAAACTGCGAAACTTTTTGATGTTGTTCTTGCGGGATTTCTGGTTGAAAAAGAAATACTGTATCTTAAAGAAAAATTGGCTAACCCAGAAAAGCCCTATTTCGCAATATTAGGGGGAGCAAAAGTTTCTGATAAAATCCCGATACTTAAAAATCTTGTTGAAAAAGTCGACGGGATAGCCATCGGCGGGGCAATGGCATACACATTTCTTCTTGCCAAGGGGCAAAAGGTTGGGAAATCACTTGTTGAACCGGATATGACAGAAACCTGCCTTTCAATTATGAAAAGGGCGGAAGAAAGAAAGATACCTTTTCTTCTCCCAATTGACCATATAATCGCAAAATCCATTGAAGATACCGAAACTGAATGCTCAAATGAAGTTAAGGAAGATTTTGGCGGATTTGACATCGGACAGAAAACAATTGAGAATTTTAAGAAAGAGATATCAAAAGCCAAAACAATTGTTTGGAACGGTCCTATGGGGGTTTTTGAAAAAGAGCAGTTTAAGAAAGGAACTGTTGAAATCGCTAAATTCGTCGCAGAACTTGACGCAGTTAAAATAATCGGAGGAGGAGACTCGGTTTCTGCGGTAAAAGTTGCTGGGGTTGAGGATAAAATAACGCATATTTCAACCGGCGGAGGGGCATCTTTGGAACTTATAGCGGGTGAGAAACTGCCCGGAGTTGAAATACTCTACGAAAAGGGAGAATAAAAAAGGGGGCTTTCGCCCCCATTTTTTTTCATTAAGTCAATCTTTAAAATTTTATTTGAAGCGTAAGTTGCCATCTATCTTCATTAGGAATTTTTTCGTCAGCCTTGAAGTATCTTGAATGTGTGAGTCGTTGATAATCAAAAAGAACGATGTTGTTCTGGTAAATCTTGTAGGCGACCCCATAAATGTATCTTTTTTGAACATCTTCGCTATTTGTAATTATCAAAATATCTTTGGTGTCGGGGTCAAAATAGTCAAACCTTCCCATTATGCTCCATTTTTTCTTTTCGCCAAGTTTAACATCGGTGAAGAAAGAGTATCCTTTATTGGAGCAAGATTTGAAAATGTCTTCTGCAGAAACAAGTTGAGGAACATAGTTTGAAGGCGTGTAGTAGAGATTTCCGCTCAGATTGCCCTCTCCTTCAAAGTATTGCCCGACGATATTGAACCAGGGATGCTGATAAGTTGTGATAAAAGCAAGAAGTTTCCAGTCGGGGTAAATTTTTCTATTTTTAAAAATGCCATCCTTATCGTATCTTAAATTATCGGCGACATTCCCTTTTCCGGTGACTCCAAATAGGTGGAATTGAAGTCCGGGAAGATGATTTGGAATTGGTCTGAAAGAAATCCTTGAAGCCAACACCTTGTTTGTGTTTTTCTCGTTGGCGGTGTATCCGCCTCCGTTGTAAATTCCTATCTCAAAAGAACCCCACTTCCCGGGGTATGCCTTTGAAACTCTTTCCTGATAATCTTTTGAAAGAGGTTCTCCGAAATTGACGCCAAAAAGCATTCCCACATCAGCGGTTTGCGCTAATCCTAACCTGTCAAGAAAATGAGAATCCTGCATCCTGTAAATATTGATATTCTCTTCCATATCAAACCATGGGAAGTGAATCATACCAACTTCGAAATGAGGATTTGAAAAATAAGAATTGCCTTTGTAATGGAAATCTGCATACAAGAATTTCATCCTTAATTTATAATCGCCTGATGAATCAAGCGTGATGTCAGGAGTAAATCTAACGGCTAAATATGGGGTGATTTCTTTTCTGACATCAAGGTATCCTCTTTTTAATACGAATTTGTTGTAAGATTTTTTGGCATCTTCCTGCGTTGCGTCAAATTGAGTCCCGTTTTGGTAAGAAAGAAAGTAAGTTCCGCCTATTTTAAGACCTTTAAGCGCATCCGAGACAGACTTAAAATTCTTTGTTTCTTCGGCGACAACTTTTTTTGTTGCTTCTTTTTCTTCGCTCTTCTTTTTGTCATATTCTTTTTGAACTGAGACCGCTTCATCCTCTGTCAATACCTTTTTTTCAATCAAAAGTTTAAGAAGGGGGTCAAGTTCTTGAGAAAACAGGTTAATTGATACAATGGTAAGCATTACAAAGATTAGGAAAACAATTCTTTTCATAAATCCTCCTTTCATACACTCCAATAAGAGTATAATAATACTCTTTAAATGCTCCTTTGTCAAGATGTTTTTAGATGTTTTTATCCCAAATTTGTCAATAGAATAAATTTCTCCAAAGACTTTTATTAGAGAAAATGGAAGATAACCAACCCGACAATCGGCAGGCAGTTTGCCTTCGGCAACCTGCAGTAAATGGCTTCGCCATTTCCAGCCTGCCTAAAGTTCATCAATCTCTTTTCAATCATCAAACGAGTGCACCGGCGGTGGGGGGTAATCTGCAGCGTCAGACTTCGGGGGATGGAATACTCAACGACCACAAGGTCGCCTCCGTTTCCACACCCTCGTCTTCCTTGCATCTAACCCTCCAGCGCCTATGTGCACTTATCTTCCATTTTCGCTAATCAATCTATAATCGCTTGTTAAAGTTTTCTTAATGACGAATCTGGGTTTATTTCTTTCGGTTTAGAGGGATAAAGAGAAGTTTATCTATTCTTTTGCCGTCCATATCAATTACTTCCACTTTGAAGTTTTCGCAAAAAACAAAATCCCCTTCTTTGGGTATTCTGCCCAATTTATGAAGAACAAATCCAGCGACTGTTCGGTAAAGATTTTTCTGGCTTTCCTCTAACCCTATCCCAATCTTTTCTTTGATTGTCTCAACTGGCACAGAACCGCTCACCACCCAGCTTCCATCGCCTCTTCTCCTAAAGGGTGTTTCATAAGAAGAAACATTAGAAAACTCAGACATTATTGCCTTAAGAAAATCCCTCAAAGTAACGATTCCCTTTAGTCCGCCATATTCGTCAACAATAATTCCAATATGGCTTTTCTTCCTTTGAAACATTCTTAAAGCGTCAAGAGAATTTTTGCTTTCCAAAATAATTAATGGCTGGCGAAGAATATTGTCGATGTTGATTTTTCCATTTTTTAAAAATTCGCCGAGAGCTTCCTGTGTGTGGATAAAGCCAACAATATTATCAAGCGATTTTTCAAAGACAGGGTAAGATATATGATTTGATTGAGATAGGATGTGCCTCAATTCTTCGGTTGTTGCGCTTTTGGGGATTGCGATCACTTTTGTTCTTGGGGTCATAATTGAGGTGATGGGAAGGTCTGAAAGTCTGAAAATTTGACTTATAACCCTATGCTCATACCTTTCAATAACTCCCGCTTCAAGTCCGTCCTCAAGAATTTCAATGATTTCCTCTTCAGTAACATTTTCAGTTTTTCTTTTGTTAAGTCCAACGAGAAAAAGGGGAAATTCGCTTGAAAGGTTTAAAATAAAAACAAAAGGGAGAAATATTTTCGTCAAATAGTACATAACGGGAGATATAAAAAGAGCGATTTTTTCCGGATGCAAAAGTGAAATCTTCTTAGGAATAAGTTCTCCAAATACAAGAGTTAAGTAAGAGACAGAAAAGCCCAAAAAAACAAAAGAGATTGAAAAAGAGAGTTTTAAAGAGAAGCCAAAATTGTGAAGAATTTTTGCAATAATCTCAGAAAATTGGGCTGCGCTGACTGCGCCAGCAAAAATTGATGAAAGAGTTACACCTATTTGAACAGAGGAAAGAAATTTTCCCGGAGAAGTAATAAGAAAGACTGCCATTTTTGCCCTTTTGTTTCCTTCTTTTGCAAGTCGCTCCATCCGAGATTTTTTAGACCTGATTATAGAAATTTCCGCCATAGCGAAAAACCCGTTTAGCAAAATGCAAAGAAAGACGACAAGAATCTTCAGAAACATACAACCTCCGAAAATATTATAACTTTATTTGGAAAAGATGTCGCTATCTCCTATTTGAAAGGCAGAAAAATAGAATAAAAAAATTTTCTTTTTATCTCAATTCTTTACGCCCATCTTGGCACTATCAGAGATGGATGTTGAATAAAACAATTTCTTCCTTTTCTTTTAATTGCAGGAAGAAGAAGCATTGACTTGTCTTTGTCCACAAGTTGATGTGTTGCCCGCAGAACCCTCTGTTTCGTTATTTAGGGCGGTTATTAGATAAAAAATAGTTTTATTATCTGGGTCGGAAGTTACAGGATCATCCGCAGTTACATCCAGAAAGGCGTTTTGTCCTTCATATCTTATGCAAAAATCTTCAATATTATTGCAAAGAGCGGGAAGCGCGGATATTGTTCCTTTGTAAACTCTGTAAGAAGAGGCAGAGGGAATTTCAGTCCAGAACATCCTTTGGGTGGTTTGATCTGCTTCCCATTGATAGTCAGTGCCAACAGCGACTTCTGGTGGAGGAGGAGGAAGACACAAATCTGTTCCTTCCACCTCTTGCGAAAAACTTTGACATAGACCCTGAGTTGCCCTTATTTTGTATGAGTGAGAAATATTACAATCTTCACTATTGAATGCCTCACCAGAAATAAAATTGGATTGAACAAGAACGCCATCATTATAAAGGTCATGGGAGGATGCCGCCGTTCCCGGTGAGTAAAAAATAGTTACACCACTTTGAGAATATGGGTCATTATCCAAGATTGCTGTGATTGTGGGGGCCAAACAGTCAAGAATAAAAAGCGAATGGCTTCCTCCTGCTCCTACTGCTGAAACATTTGAAATGCCAAGAGTTTTAACGGGAACATTACTATTTTGATTTGAATTATTGCCAAGCTCACCGTAATTATTTATTCCCCAAGCCCAAACTTCCCCATTCTCTTTTAATGCAAGTGAGAAATTGGTTCCAGCAGATATAGTTGATACATTCTCCAAATTCAAAACTTGAACAGGAATATTTCTTGTTGTGTTAGTTCCGTCCCCTAACTGGCCGTAAGAATTGTTTCCCCAAGCCCAGATGGTTCCATCTTTTTTTAAAGCAAGATAATGGTTGTATCCTGCGGAAATTGCAGAAATATTGCTTAGATTTGGAACGATAGAAGGAATAGTGCTATTGCAATTCCAAATCCAAACCGTTCCATCTTGCTTTAATGCTAAGGAAAAACCGCTCCCTGCAGATATTGCGATAACATTGCTAAGTCCTTGAATCTGAATCGGAGTGGTTTTGTTGCAGCCCCATATCCAGACGCTCCCGTCCTGTTTTAAAGCAAGTGAGTGGGAATCCCCTGCGTCTATAGCTATGATATTTGACAAGTTTGAAACTTTCACTGGAACATTGCTTGGGTTGGTCGTGCCATTTCCAAGTTGACCGTTTGCATTGCAGCCCCAAGCATAGACACTTCCATCACTTTTAAGGGCGAGGGAATGATACAAGCCAGCGGAAACTGCAACAACATTGTTAAGATTTAGAACTTGAATAGGAACAGGGTATGAAGTTTCGTCATAAGTTCCGCTGCCGATTTGCCCCCAACCGTTCCAACCCCACGCCCAAACTGTTCCGTCATTTTTGAGAGCAACAGAATGACTATCTCCAGCGGCAATTTCCAAAATATCGCTTAAATTCAGTGTTGATACAGGCATAAGTTTGTTAATGTAGCTTCCATCGCCAATTTGTCCCCAAAAATTGTATCCGCAGGAGGTAACCTTATCAAAAGAACTTTGTCTGTCTTTATAAAATGATGGAATGGAATCTATATAACTGTTGCAAATTTCGTCATAAGCTTTCACTTCAAATTTATGAAAATTATTGTCGTTGGTCTGATAAATTTCTCCAGAAAGAAAGTTTTCTCTGACAAGATTATCATCAACAAAAAGGTCGTGCCTTGTGGCGGGATAGCCAGCAGTGTAATAAATTCTTAAGCCGCTCAAAGAGGTTATATCTAAATCAACAATTGATGTTATATGAGGGGAAATGGGAAACTCTCCTTCATCAGTAAAAGAATATTCTTGAGAACTGCCCTCGTCGCAAAAAACATAGACTGCTTTAATTACATAATTATGAGGCAAATTATCGTTTGGGTTATAGTTA
Organism: Thermoanaerobaculaceae bacterium; assembly: GCA_012798145.1. Classification (GTDB taxonomy): domain Bacteria; phylum Acidobacteriota; class UBA4820; order UBA4820; family UBA4820; genus UBA4820. The sequence goes on from JAAZNT010000251.1 coordinate 6,998, forward strand.
AAAGGGCTTGAAATATTAGTTAATTTAAGAGTGCCATCCACATAAAGATCTTGACGAGTTGAAGGATAACCTTCGTTAAAAGTAATGGTTATGCCATTTTGGTAGCAATTATTAATGTCGGTTATTTGTGTTATTTCTGGAGGCATAGTTGAGTTTGGACAAATCATTGCGCCTAAAGAATGGCATCCTCCAGCGGCAATTGAACTAAATTGAATTGGATTTGAAACAAGGAGAGGAATGTTGCTGTTTGTTTTTGTTCCATTTCCAAATTGACCGCAGGAATTGTTTCCAAAAGCCCAAGCCAAGCCATCTTCTTTTAAGGCAAGAGTGAAATCACATCCTCCTGCTATTTTTGATACATTTGTCAGGTTTAAAACCTGAACAGGAGTGTTACTGTTATTGTTGGTTCCATTGCCTAACTGTCCGCAGTCGTTTTTTCCCCATCCAAAAATCGTTCCATCATTTTTCAGGCAAAATGAGTGGTCGTATCCCGATGAAATCAAAACTCCACTTGTCAAATTTAAAACTTGAACAGGAAAATTGGAATCATTATTTGTTCCATTTCCAAGTTGTCCGTAATTGTTTCTTCCCCAAGCCCATACGCTACCATCCTGCTTCAGCGCAATTGAATGATAGCGTCCGCAACCAATCATAATAACATTGCTTAAATTATGAACTTGGACGGGAATATTGCTTGTCGTGTTGCTTTCATCTCCAAGTTGACCGTAAGCATTGTATCCCCACGCCCAAACTGTTCCATCCTGCTTCAAAGCAAGGGAGTGATATCCGTTTGCCGCAATTTTTACCACATTAGTCAAATTTAGGACTTGGACAGGGAGGTTGCGGTTATAATAAGTGCCATCACCAAGTTGTCCGGAGGTGTTGCAACCCCAGCCCCAAACAGTTCCATCTTGCTTCAGTGAGAGAGAATGAGATTCACCCGCTACAATCGCAACCACATTTGAAAGAGACGAAACCTGAACTGGGTAATTCTTGCTTGTATATGTTCCATCACCCAATTCGCCGTAACTGTTGCTTCCCCACGCCCAAACTGTTCCGTCACTTTTCAGGCAGAGCGAATGGCTATATCCTGCTGAAACTGCTGCAGCATCGCTAAGATTTAGAACTTGGGTTGGAACAACGCTGTCGCTGTTTGTTCCGTTTCCGAGTTGCCCTGAATTATTGCTCCCCCAAGAAATTGCTATGATATTATTTTGAGCAAAAATGAGTCCAAACGGAAGAATGAAAAAACTGACAATCAAGAAAAATTTTGAAATTTCCCCTTTAAACTTTGCCATTTTTCCTCCCTAAACTCTACAGGAATAATATATATCCAAAAAACTCATAAATCAAGAAAAGAAAAGCTTTTTAAGAGATTATCTATTCTGGCAGTCTTGGATGGGGCAGTTAAGAAGAAGGGATAGAAAGCGGTCAACACCAAAGGCGATTCCTGCGCTTTTTGGCAGTATTTCAACAGCGTCAAAAAATTGATCGTCCATTGGATGAGGGTTTTTTTGCATAGATTTCCTTTCATTTTGAAAATCTATATATCTTTTTAGATTTTTCTCTTTTCCCCTCAACTCATTGTAAGCATTTGCTATTTCAACTCCGCCTATGAAAAGTTCAAATCTGTCTGAAAAGCCGTCTGCTCTCTCATCGGCGAGGGCGCATTGAAATTGTGGGTATCCTTTCAAAATAACAGGAATCTCAAATTTGGCAATTTCACTTTCAATTGCCGAAACCATAAGAAATGAAAAACAATCGTTAATTGTCCAGAAACTGGAGACTTCTGCTCCGAAGGATTTTGCGAGGGAATGCCATTTTTGGAGAGTGTCAAGTTCACTGATTGAATATGAGGTGATTTCTTTAAAGAAATCGTTTAATTCAATAACATTAATTCCGTTGCTTAAAGATATTTTTTCACCATTTTTGTTTTTGATTGGTTCAAAGTTAAAATCGCTTTCAATTGTTTTTAGAAGGTCTTCGCAATCTTTCTCTATTTCTTTAAGTTCAGAATTAGCCCTATACCATTCGAGCATAAGGAATTGATGGGAATGTGTTTTTGATTCTTTTTCATCTCTAAATGAAGGGCAGAGAGAAAAGATTCTGTTTGCCCCTAAGGCAAGGACTCTTTTCAAATAAAATTCGGGAGATGTGGGAAGAAAATACCTTGTTTTGCTTTCAAGCCCTTCTGCAATAAATGGGTCAAGGTGCGGTTCCATTCCAGCCGATGTCACTAATATCGGAGGATCAATTTCAAGAAAATCTCTATCGTAAAAGAAATTCCTGATAATTCTTAATAACTTGTCCCGCTTTTTCAAATTTCCCAGTTTATCCTTTAATTCTTGGGGCTTCATATATTAAATGGAAAACCCTTTGAGAATTGTTCCCAGAATCAATTCTCTATATTCATCGCCTTTTTTTTCAAATGGTATTAAAGCAAAATCAACTGTTTTTAAGGTGAAATCAACTTCCACATTGGTTACATCCGCTGCTCTGTCAAAGTAGGAGAGGTAAAAAAGTTTGGCAATTTTTTCAAGATTTTTGGGCGCGACAAGCACATCAATTATAACTGCCTCTTTGGGATAATTGTCTTCAACGAAAGAGTAGGGTTGAAGGGCGTATTTAAGTGTCAGATCTTCGGAGTATAAACTTCTCAGATTTATGAACGCTGGATAAAAAAGCGCACCCAATTTTTTCAAATTTGAATATGAATTCGTTTTATGTGAATCCTCAGAAAAAAAACTAAAATCTCCTTCTATTTTGTAGAAAGGGAAATAAATAAGCTCTCCTTCGCAGTTAAAATTTTTCTTATAAATCTTTAATGGAAGAGATTCTGGATAATTCTCCATAATAAAGCCTATTTTGCATTCCAAACAGAAGAATATGATTGAATTATCTCCGCCCAGTAGTTCTTTTCCACATCTTGAACAGACAAGCGGAATAAAGAGATCTTCTTTCATCTCTTTTTTCCTTTCAACGCTTCCTCAAAACCAGATGCAAATGTTCTTAGGACAAACTTCAAATATGGAGTTAAAAAAGATTTAGGCGGTTCTGCAATTTTGCTGAGAAATAAGCCATCTGGAGTTATTCTTGCTCCAAAAGGGGTTTTTAGAAGTAGGTAAGCGATGTTTAAACCTCCTCCGAAGATTAGAGAGAATGCGAAAAATATGAATGTTCCAAAATACATCCAAAATGAAAAATTGTTTTGAATGTCTTTGAATGTGAAAGGAATAAAAAGAAAAGACAAAAACTGTCCAAAGAAAAAGCCAAGAAACGATGAGAGGAGCAAAGAGGAATAGACAAGAAGATTTCTTCTGCAGGGAAGAAGACCCCATAAAAATTTCCCTCTGACAAGATCAAAAGTTATGGAAAAAAATGTATCTCTGAAACTGAAAATCATCTCCTCAACGGGATAATAAACAATAGAAATATTCATTTCCATTATTTCAAACGAATCCTTCCCTGCTTTTGCTGACCTTACCCCGTTTTCAATAATCGTTTCCTTTGAAATTGTCGGACTTATCAATTCTCCTTTTTTGTGAAGTTCTTCAACACTCGCTGCCTTCAATCTATCCATATTTGCTGAGATGGCTCTTCTTATCTCTTCTTGTGCAAGACCCGCTTCATCCAGTGTCGCCGCTTCGTAAACATATCTGAAATCGCTAAGTGTCACTCTGCTGTCTTCTTCTATAATGATTTCCGGTTTATTTCTCTGATATCCGGTTGAAATGTTGTTTTGAGGGTCCAAATTAAGTTTCATATAGTTAGGGGCAACAATTCTTTCTTTTCCTATTTCCATTACTCCACCCCTTTTTCCGCTTAACATATAAAAAGGGATGAACTTCTTTTTTCTTGAAACAAGGAGCGCTTCCTCTTTGACAAAAGGATTTACTATCTTTGAACCAAAAAGTTTTTCCGTCTCCTTCTTGATTTCAATATCTTTGCTTTCTTCAATAATATATCTTGGAACAAAATCTTTAGACCTAAAATAGAGACTTTTATCACAGTAAAGACATTTAAACTTTCTTTTGCCAATTGGGGGAGGCAGTGTTCCACCACAGTGAGGGCAATTAAGGTTTTCAGAAATCATTGCCCATATTTCCTTAAAACAAAACCTGTCACAAAAGGAGAAACTGCTACAGAAATTAGAAGAGTTATAAAAAATGAAAGCGCAGGAGGTTTGACAAAAAATGAAAGAAGTGCAAAGAAAACAAAATATAAAAAGAGAAATGATAAAACTCTATTAACCTGCTTTTTGGAAATTGAAGATGGGATTCCCTCAAAAAATATTTTTCCTTCCGTGGCTTCAATATAAAATTTTAGTTTATTCTCTTCCGTTCCAGTTGCGAATTCATAAAATGGTATGTGGTAGATAGATAAATTGCCGGTCTCGCCATTTTTGCAAAGAAGAAAAGTCTCTTCATCAATGAGAAAAACATCGCCGAAATCTTTTGCCTTGTCAGAGAAGAAAAGAGGTGTGTGAGAAGAAAGCTTAATAGATGAAAAAAAAGACGGATGAGGATTGAAAAGAGGAGTGACTTCAGTTGAATCGCCTTTTCTTAAAAAGGGAAAAAGAATTTTTTTTCTTGATAAAAATTGAGGGTTTTCAATTCCAATTCTTTTTAAAGTTTCCAGAAGCGTCGCTTCTGCTCTTTGTTCTGTTATAGCGGGAGAAAAATAGAAATATTTTATTGCGGTGTTGTATTTTAAATAAAGTGTTGATGAGCAATATGGGCAAATGACAAAATCGGTTTCCCTCTTCAGTTCAAAAGAACTTCCGCAGTTGGAACATTTTATTTTCAAAAACAACTCCTATAGATTATTCCGTCCAAGCGCTTTTTCTATAATAAACGGGCTCTTGAGGAGGTGGCTCAAATTTAAATTCTTTTTCTATCGTTGCGACAAAAGTTCCCCATTTCCCACATTTTTCACAAAAATCTTTCCAGAAATTTTCTTCTTTTCCGCAGACATCGCAAATAAACAAAAATTCTGAGGGCTTCATCAATCGCCACATTTCATTAAAATTGGAGCAAGCCCTTAAATATTCTTCTCTTCTTTCGTTAATTTTTGCAAGATGGTATTCAAGTGAGGGCGTAGGGGAGTATTGTGATTCAATTTCGCTGAAAATTGCTTCCGCCTTTTGGTAAAAACCTTGCTTTGAAAGCAATCTTCCAAGTAGAAATTTCGGCAGAACTTTGTTTTTGGCTTCATCTGTTATCTCTTCGTATTCTTTTATGCAAAGTTCCGGTTCTCCTTTTTCAAGAAGAAGCTTTTCCATAATTAAAAGAGGTGCTATTGAATCGCAGTTAAGGAATGCTTCTCTGTAATTGGATATTGCGCCGCTTTCGTCTCCAGAGAGAAGATGCGCTTCTGCAAGCTTTAGATATGTTGGAAGAAAGTATGGGTATCTTCTCTTCAGAGATTCAAGCCCGAGTATTGCTTCGTCAATTTTGTTTTGAGAAAGAAGATAAGAGTAAATCTCGTAATCAATAGAAACAGTGTAAGATTCGTCTTCTTTAATCTCCTCTTCCAGAACGGATGCTTTTAAAATCTTTTCCTGAATTTCTTTGGCTTTATGCAAGTTGGTTTCCTTTATATAAATGTTTCTTAAAAGTCTTAAAGCGTAAAGCGCCCTTTTGGGCTGTATTGAAATTATCTCTTCAAGCCATCTTTTTGCTTCGTCAACATTGCCTTTTTTTAAAAAATCTTCTGCCATAGCATACAGGGCTTGAAGATGTTTCGGATTTTCAAGAAGCGCCTTTTTGTGCCATTCTATCGCTTCGTCTATTTTTCCTGTTTCCCTTAAAGCGTCTCCGATTTTTATCAAAGCGGGGAGAGAGTGCGGGTTTAGCGCTATCGCCTCTTTGAAGTGCTTTATCGCCTCAAGGGGTCGTGCTCCAAGAATAGCGTCCATCCCTTTAAGGTATCTTGTTTCAGACTCTTTATTGGCTCTTTCCCTGAATTTCATAAACCAGTATGACAAAAACCTGTTCAAACCAAGTCCGATGGCGATGACAATAAAGGAAAGAAAACCAAAAAGAAGCGAGAAAACTAATGCTGTTGATAGTTTAAAAGGAATTCCAAAAACAAAAAAATCGCGCTTTAGAATTTCAATATTTTCTTCCACAGCGCGGACTATTATTATGACAATGAGCAAAAGAAGGGCATAATTCAGCGCCGTTTTGAGGCGCATTTTAAATTACTCCTCCTCTTCCTGAAGAAGTCCCTTGTCGTGCAGATCTTGGCAATGGACGCAATATCTTGCCCAAGGAACCGCTTCAAGACGCTTTTCTTCTATTTTCTCTCCGCAGTGGAGGCACTCACCAAAAGATTGCTCTTTGGTTCTTTGAAGAGCGTCGTTAATTAGGCGCAAAATCTTCCTGTCTGAATCGGAAAGAGAATACCAATACTCTTTGTTGTAGTTTACGGACGCTTCGTCAACAGAATCCAAAGTGCCGTCTGCTCCAGCGTCTCCGCTTTTCTGGATTTTTTCAAGATACGCTTTTTCAAGTTCCTTCTTTTTCTGAACCAGCAGTTTTTCGTATTTTGCTCTTGTTTTCTTATCCATTTTCTACCCCTTTTTCACTTTGCATAAGGAATATTATTATACACCGTATATGCTCTATAAATCTGTTCAACAAGAACAAGGAGAGCCATTTCGTGAGAAAATGTCATTTTGGACAAAGAAATTAGTTTCCCGTTCTTTGGAAGAAGGGTTTTTTCAAGCCCGTATGCCCCTCCTATAACGAAGCAGATTTTCTCCCCCGAATCCTTGTGCTTTTTGAGGATATTTGAAAAATTTTCACTGTCGTATTCTTTCCCTTCGGTAGAGAGAAAATAGGCGATGCAGTTCTTGGGAATCCTTGAAAGCAAGAAAAGGGTTTCATCCTTTGTCCTTGCTGTAATATCTTTTTTTTCTGCAACTGAAACATTGTCAAAAGAAAGACGCCAGCCGTCAGAAATATGGGACAGAAGCCTGTTAATCTCTTCTGTTATGGCTTTGTTTCGAGTTTTTCCAACCGTCAATATTTTAATCTCCCACATACTTTAATCGCCTATAATAACCTAAAGTCACTTTTCTTTCAATTGCTCCCAAAGGTTTTTTCTGCTTATTTTAAGCCACCTTGCTGCTTCGCTTCTGTTGCCGCCGCACCGAGCAAGCACAGATTTTATATAACGCTTTTTAAGATGGTTCAGACTAAGCCTTGAATCAACAGCGGAGTTGACGGGATTTGAAATTGAAAGAAGGTAATTCGGCGGGAGATGGTCTTCCTTCAAAACTTTCTCATATTTAAGAGAGGGGTATATTGAAACATTCCGAAGTTCCCTCAAATTTCCGCCCCATTGATAATTGACAACAAAAGATTTTAAATCTTCGCTGATTTCAAAATTTTGAATTTTTCTCTTTTTTAATTCTTCTTTCAAGAACTGCTTAAATAATGGCAGAATGTCTTTTTTCCTTTCTCTCAGCGGAGGGATATAAATCTCAAAAACATTCAGTCTGTAATAAAGGTCTGCTCTTAATTTTTTTTCTTTGATCAAAGATTCGGGCTCTTCCTGAAATTCGGCAATTATTCTTCCTTTGAATTTTATCTTTCTTGTCCCGCCGATTTTCTCAAATTCTCCTGTTTCAAGCACCCTTAAGAAAAGCGCTTGTGTTTTGAACGAAACATCCTCAAGCCCTGCTATGCAGATTGTTCCCAATCCCACTGACTCAAGGATTCCCGCTTTCGGTAAAACCCCTGTCGCAACCCCTTTTTCAACGCCAAGAATTTCGCTTTCAACAAGAGTTTCTGGAAGGTCCGTAATTCTGATGGAAATAAATGGCTCTGCTTTGTAAGAACTTTTTTGATGAATAAAATTGGCAAGAAAGGTTTTTCCAACGCCGGTTTCTCCAACAA
>JAAZNT010000252.1 GCA_012798145.1 Thermoanaerobaculaceae bacterium
ATATCAGGCTATTACAGAGAAAAAGACAAAAGAATCCCAAAAACCAAAAAGAAATCTTTGCGATTTAATTCTAAACGCAGCCATATTCCTGCAAAAAAAGACAAAAATCATATTTTCCTCCCATTTCACCCAGTATTCCCAAACTTTTTAGACAGCCCCACATTTCTATAAACACTACTAATGCTAATAATTCTCTTTTAAACAAAATCTCTTTTATCCTTTCTTGAATTTTTCCCTCATTTTTAACCTATCTTTTACACTTTTCCCCTTACTTTCCCCCTGTGGAAATCTTTCCAATATCTTTCTGAGATTTTTCACACTCAGCCACTTGACATATTCGTAAAGTAAAAATAGAATATAATTTAGTTCCTGCTGGGGAGTAGTTCAATTGGCGGAACGCCTGGCTCTGGACCAGGATGATGGGGGTTCAAGTCCTCCCTCCCCAGCCATTTTGGCCCGTTCGTTCAGCGGTTAGGACGCCGGCCTCTCACGCCGGTAACACGGGTTCGAGTCCCGTACGGGCTACCATCAATTGTTATTTTTCGTTGGAGTTCTTTTATGTTGAAAAAAAATTTTTTTATTGCTGTTTTAACTGTTCTTTTTGCATTCCCAATTTTCTGCTCTCTTGATTATCTATTTGAGGATTACTTCTTAAGTGCCAAAAAATGTTTGCAGGCTTTTGATGAAAATTACAGGGAAAATTGTATGTGGGGAAATGTTGAAACTCTCAAAAACGCGCTGAATCAAAAATCCGAAAGAATGAAAGAATCATCTTTTAAAATTTATTGCTGCAGTTTTTTTAGAAACGAAGGAAGAAGAATTTTGAGCGTCAACGACCCTTTTTCAGTTGAAAAAACCGGAGATTATGTTCTGACAATTGTAAATGGAAATCCTCTTGACAAAAAGAGCAAAGCAAAAATTGTTAAACTCTCGCTTTGGGATGGAAAAAAATCACAAAGAATATTTGAGGAAAGAGATCTTCCTGCCCAAGAAATTATTACATCAGTCGTCAAACTTGAAAAAGAAAAGAATTACTCTTTAATTCTTGAGGAAATTGAACCAATTCCGGCTTATTTGACTATTATCGTTTCTGATAAAAAAATTGATTGATTAAAAAACAAATTTTGGGTTTATAATATTAGTGTAGGAGGCAAAAATGAAAAGAGTATTTTTTGTCGTTTTGTTGTTTGTCGCTTTTTTGGTCTTTGGAAGAATAGGCGGACCTTCTGCCATTCATGGATACATAACTTCCATTGACATTCAAAAGGAAATTACAACTGCAACAATCTCTGTGAAGGATATTCCCGCCGCTGAAATAGCAACAAAGGTTAAGCCCGGAATGTCTGTAAAAATAATCCACTCAATAGAAACGGCGCAGTTTAGACTCCCGATTGGAAGAATATTAAGCGTCAAAGATGGAATAGTTACAGTGGCAATAGACCAGTCTTTGCTTGACAAGGAATTTGAAAACCCTTACACTCAGGAAAAAATAAAGGTAAGAACTTTGTTTGAGGTAGGGGCTGAAGTTTCTATTTCGGTGGAATCAACTTAAGTTATCACAAGTTGATTTTTGCAATTCAAAAGAGTGATCCTCTGGAGGAATAGATGTATCTTGCCCTTAAAAGATTTGCTCATTTAAAAAAATACAAGGCGTTGGAGGATTACCTTGAATTGACAGCCGGCTCTTTGGTTGTCGCTCTTGGCGTAGCAATGTTTCTCCTGCCAAACAAGGTTATTTCAGCGGGGGTCACCGGGATCGCTATGATTCTTGAAATTCTTTTCAAATTTCCAACAGGCACTGCCAATTTCATTCTAAACATTCCTCTTTTATTGATGGGAATAAAGTGGGGAGGAGGATTCAAGGTTCTATTCAGAACGATTTACGCAGTTTTTGTAATGTCGCTTGGTATTGATCTTTTTACAGCGATAATTCCGCCGGTGACAGGAGACCCTTTTGTTTACTGCCTTTTCGGCGGACTTCTTGATGGAATAGGAATAGGACTTGTCTTGAGAGCGCAGGGTACTACCGGCGGAACGGACATAATCGCTCAACTTCTTTACCGCTATCAAAGGATTTCATTTGCTTCAACTTTTTTGTTCAGCAACACGGTTATTCTTTTAGCGGCAATACCAATTGTTGGAATAGTCCCCATACTATACGCTCTTGTAGTCAACTATATTTCTTCGAGGATCCTTGACACTGTTCAGGAAGGACTCGGGTATTCAAGGGCTGTTTATGTTGTAACAGAAAAAGTGGATAAATTGAAAGAAGCAATAATTAATGAACTTGACAGAGGGCTAACGATATTTGAAGCAACGGGAGGATTTTCTGGAAAGCCAAAACCGGTTCTTTATGTTGTTGTTTCAAGGTCGCAAATTTCAAGATTGAAAAGAATTATAGCGGAAACGGATGAAGATGCTTTTGTTGTTGTGACTGAAGCCCACGAAGTTTTGGGTGAAGGATTCAAGCCAATAAGCGAGAATTAAAGGCGTATATTATTTACTGTAACGCTCAAATCTCTAAGCTTTTGAATCAACAAATAGACGCTTTCGACACTGCCTTCTATTTTCCCATCACCTGTTAATTCGTATGAATGCTCCGGAGCGTAGAGTTCTATTCTTTCTTTTTTGTCTCTTTCAATTTCTTTCAGTTCTCTGTCAAAAGATATTTTGATTTCTTTTTGCTCAGTAAGCAATTTCTTTACTTCTTTTCCTCTTTTTGAGTCATATATTTTAACTTCAAAAAAAGCCTTCATCTTTGAGTGCTTCTTCTTAGATTTTTCTTCGCAAACAAAACCCTCTTTTTTTAAAGCAGAGATGGATTCTTTAAAGAGCTCCTCTTTGCTCTCCAATACTAAAAGATGAATAATTTCTTCTGCGGGGTGAAGAAACTCTGTTATAACCTCTTTAAAACTTTCCCGTTCAATTTCTTCCCTCTCAAGATTCAATATAAGAGAATTATCTCCTTTTCCCCTGAAATATCCTCTTATAAAGCCCTCTGTCACTCCCTTCTGGGCGAGCAGAATAAATTCTGTGTAAGATTCCATTGCTCATTCCTCCTATAAAAAGATATACTCAACAAGGAAAAAAAGCGGTATCAGGAACGGTATAGACCACTTAAATATGTAGCCAAGAAAAGAGGGCATTTTAACACCGTTTTCTTCCGCTATTGATTTCACCATAAAATTGGGAGCGTTGCCAATGTAAGTGTTTGCTCCCATAAAAACAGCCCCTATCGATATTGCCTCAAGGAAAAGTTCGTTGTTCTGAATTAATTCCTTAATCGCCTGCTTTTCAGCAACTCCCGGTGAAAAATGCCCAAGAGCCATATTCAAGAATGTCAGATATGTTGGCGCGTTGTCAAGAAATGAAGACAACATACCGGTAAGCCAGAAAAATTGGTATGGCTCGTGAAGTCCTCCTACAAGAAAAGCAAGGTGTCCTTTGTCGCCGGCTTTCAAAACTGCAAGCGGAGCAATCATCGTAGCAAAAATTGCCGCAAAAAGTATTGCGACCTCCTTCATTGGCTCCCAATTAAATCCATTCGATTCTCGAAAATCTTTAGGAGTAACTTTTAGCGACGCTATTCCGATAATTATTGTTGCTATTTCTCTGATTAAATCTTGATATTCAAGATGAACAGAAAAGAAAGAAATATATCCTAAATGAAATGTCCCGGAAAAGAGGACGCTTCCTATAATTCCAAGAAGAAAAAGGAAATTGTAAGTTCCCATTATCTTGAATGGCTCTCTTCTTTTTTTTGTTTGGCTTTTTAAAACTGCGTAAAGATTCTCTTTTCTGAAGTAATAGGAATCAAGCAGGAAAAACACACCTAAAAGCATAAGTGATGCAAAAACCAATGGTAAGAACAGTTTGAAGGTCCAGAAAAAGGGGACTCCGTGTAAAAAGCCGAGAAATAAAGGCGGGTCTCCAAGCGGAGTGAGAGAACCTCCTATGTTAGCCACAAGAAAAATAAAGAAAATGACGGCGTGTGTTTTGTATTTTCTTTTTTCATTCGCTCTTAAAAGCGGTCTTATTAAAAGCATTGCCGCGCCGGTTGTTCCCATAAATGACGCAAGAACCGTCCCAACAGCAATCAAAATTGTATTGAAAAAAGGCGTACCAACAATGCTTCCTTTAAAAACAATTCCCCCTGAAACTGTGAACAAGCCCCAAAGCAAAATCAAAAAAGGAACATAGTCAAGAAGAAAAATGTGGAGAACTTCCAACACCGCTGTGTCTTTGTAGGCAATTAAAAATGGAATTATAAAGGATACTCCCCAAAATAGAGCCACAAGGGGGTATCTTTTATGCCAGAAATGTGGAAAGAAAAGAGGAAATAGAGAGATAGAAAGCAATATTCCTGCAAAAGGCAGAATTGAATACAACGGCAGAATTTCGCCAAGTTTGTTCTCTTCCCCGCAATAGGCAGAAAAAGAACCGACAAAAATAAAGATCAGGAAGAGTGCTGTTTTGTAAAATCTCATAGTAATTTTTTTCTCATTCTGTCTGTGGTTCTTTCAGAGATGAAAAGGTCAAGGAAAAGTTTATAATTGCCTTCGCTGTCTTTCTTCCAGATATGGATGAAACTACCTTGGGCTGTTATTGTGGGACCGCCTGTTTTTGCGCTGCCTAAAAACATTACAAGATCTCTGCTTTTTGAACTTATGCTCTTTTTTGGCTTTCCCGTAATGTATCCCCTTTCTGCTACAGATTTAATGAATACGCCTTTTTTTCCTTTTTCAAGCATTGCGTCGCTTCTTATTTTTATTACATCATCATCGGCAAATTCGTTGTAAATTTTTGCCCAGCCATAGTCTTTCAAAATGCTGAAGAATTCTTCTTCTTTTTTGGAGGCGCTTTGAGATGGCTTTCTTTCAGAAGATAACTCTATTTTTTCTGTGGTTTTGCTCTTTTGAAAAGCAATTTGAGGCGGAAGAACAGTTTTGGAGTGGATAATTATTTTCCACTGCAGGCCTATCTTTTTCCAAACATTAAGATAGTTTCCCCACATCCCCAATGTTCCTTCCCCTTCTTTCCAAGAACCTACTGAAAAGCCAAAATCGCCAGAGGAAGAGACAACCATTTTAGAAGGATAAAATTCCATTTTTCTTCCATCTTCAAGCCCGTTAAACCATTCCTTGAAGCCAATTGAACTGCTCTGAACAATTGTCGTTTGGTTTGAACCGAAAATAGCGAATGCTTCTTTGATTCCGGCGCTTTTTATTGTTTCGCAGAATTTTTCTTCAGAAACAAAAAAATTGTCTTCATCTGTTTCATTATCTTCACAAAAAGCAGGGACAGTAAACATAACAGCAAGGCAGAAAACTATCAGAAGAAAATTCTTAAATCTCATCTTATACCTCCAAAATAGTTATTATATCAGAATTTTAAAAAAAAGGGCGCTGAAAGGTAGCGCCCTTTGGAATTTGTTTGCAATTATTATGCCGGTTACTTATCTATCTGCTGTATTACATAAAAAGAATTCCCTTCAGGAGTTTTGGGATCATAGATCTCATTAAGAGGAGTCCTTATAACCTCTTCCAGATTTTGTGGAGACGGTCCTCTATAAACTGTATATTCTGGAAGTGTCCATCCATCCCAACTTAGCACTATTTTTCCATTTTCGTCTTTGTGAAGTAGAAGAGTTATGTCCGAAGCTCCGGCTTTTACCGTTATTGCATTACATCCTGTTTGCTCCTGATATGCCGTATCAAGCGGATGAACCTCATAAGTATAAACCTGCCCCTGCTCAACGAGATTATCAGTAAAACTCAAAGTTGAATTGTAAACCACGCCGTACGGACTTCCATTTTTAAATATTCTGTAATAACTTATTCCCTTGTCATCTTTTGCCGCGGTCCAATAAAGTTTAATGTAGCCGTCTTTTGATTCTGCAATCAAACCTCCAACACAACTTGGATAAAGGTCTGAAGAGCCGCAGGGCTCAACTGCAGGAGGAAGTTGGGAACAGCCCCAATTTAGGTTTACTGTTCCGTTGTTGTAAAGTTGATAAGTAACACAAAAATCAATCCAGTCGTTAAGAATGGAAACCGTTGCCTGACCATACAACTTTTCTTGATCGATTTCAAAAGAACTGTCCACAACCCTGTTGGAATAATACGAAATATATCCGCTTCCTGCTCCACTTCTTCTGAGGCTCCCTGTTGAATCATCTTTCCAATATTCAAGCCAGGCATCTGCGTGCACTTCAAATTCCCCGCTGCCGCCTAACCTGATTGTCGTGTATGAATTTGCAAAGAGATGTCCGGGTTCAGCCATCAAAGTTGAATTTGCAACAGGATTGCCACCAACTTTCAAAATTCCGTTAAGCGTAAATTTCTTACTTGACGGTTCAACGATTAATTGAAAATCATCCGCTATTGTGTAAGTCAGCCCTCCCGATGGCGCTATAGTTCCGTAAAGCATAACAACCCATCCTGTCCTGTTTAAGCCCCCATCTTCAATAAAACCATTTTTATTGTCCACCTGAATGTAAATATCGTAAAGAGAAACCCCTGTCTCTAAAATTGGTATTTCCCCTATCACCCCGCCTCCTATGCTGTAAATGTTTCCCTTCCAATCTATTCGAAAATGAATCCTTATTCCGCTGATTGTGGAAACAATGCCGGGAATTCCTATGCTGCCGTCAACTTCAAGAAACTGCTTGTCAAAACTCGCTGTCAATGAGGCAATTTCATAATTTCCTATTTTAAAAGAATTAAGATTCACTTTTCCCGAACCATCTATTATTTCTCCTGTGTCAGCGTTAATCAAAACATTTTGAACAGTCGCGGTAAAATAAGGTATCCTTAACTCGCCGTAATTGAGATAGACAGTGTGCTGGGTATTATTATATGTGATTTGAAGATGGTTAAATGTAAATCCATAACCCTGAATTTGAACATTCCCGCTAAAAATATAAACACCTGCCTGAGGCGTTATATATGCGTCGCAAGAAATTATCAAATTTCCTATTTGAATTGAGGAAAGCTGAGCCCCTATTGTCAAATTGGAAATCTGCCCATCATAGGAAAGGTCAAATTGAAGTTGAAATGCGACATTGCTCTGGTTCAATCTGCCGTAAAGATGGAGATGGTCGGGATAAAAATCTCCCACCAAACCTGCAGCAATCCCTTCTGCTATCTGAAATTCTTCAACCCCAACAGTGAGCTGTCCGAATGTTACTTCATGTGTTTCAAGGTTATAAACAACATTTGAAACTGTCGCAAAAATTGAGTTGGGAAATTTTATTTCCCCCC
>JAAZNT010000253.1 GCA_012798145.1 Thermoanaerobaculaceae bacterium
GCGTTCCGCAACCGTGACATGGGTCATAGGCGCGGTATGTCATTTCAATTAAATTCAAAATGCCGTCGTCAACTTTGCCGTTTTTAATGAAGTGTTTTGCCACTTTGTTTATTCCCATATTGATTGCAGGTTAATTTTGTTGGGTAGCCACAATTATGTTCACTTCCGTCAGGATTCCATTGGAATCACTCTTGTAATGGTGTATTAGGGTTCCCCTCGGCGCCTCTACAACACCCATTCCCTCTTTGGGCGTGTTGGTTGGAATTGTCCTGACCTTTGGATCAAGAATTTCCGGATCATTCGCAAGTTGCTTGATTATCTCTGCTGCGTTGAGCGCTTCTATCAACCTTGCCCAGTGGTAGGCAAGAGTCAAATGCACGGGCTTCCCGCCAAGAGTTTTGTACATTTTTTCATATTCCGCCTGCGCAAGAGGCGTGCTCATACCTTCCGCAGCATTTAATCTTGCAAGCGGGGCAACCTGATACACTCCGCTGTTTTCACCCCCGACAAAACCTTTCCATCCAACCTTTCTTAAATAGGGGAATTTAATGTAACTCCAAGGTTCTGTCTGCTCGGCAATATGTTCAGCATAATCTTGAATCTTAAATCTGTTGAATTCTTTTCCTGAAGGAGAAACTGTCCTTAAATAACCATCATAGTAATTTACTCTGTTCTTGTCGTCAACGAGCCCCATATAGTATGTTGGCTGGTTGTAAATGTCAGCAGTAATGATTTTGACATATTCCTCGTTTTTAAGAACAATATCATTAAACGCTTGAAGCGAAAATTTCGCAAATTCAAGGCCTTCTTCTGCAACCGCTTTTATTTTCTCAATTTCTTCCGGCTTAACTCTCTTTGCAACCCCGCCGGGAAGACCCAAAACGGGGTGAATCGCCTTTCCACCCATCTCTTCCATTACTTCTCTAATTTCTCTTCTTGCTTTAATAACTTTTCCGCCCACCTCAAGCCCGACTTTGCCTAAAACTCCAAGTATGTTTCTTTCTGCTTTCGGGGCTGTAGGTCCTACTATAAAATCTGGACCTCCCAAGTAGAAAAAATGCAAAGTATGGTCTTCGAGCATAAAGAGATTATAGAAAAGTTCCCTGATCTTCTTTGCGGCTGGCGGTGGGTCAACTTTCCACAAATCGTCAAGACATTTTGTCGCAGCCATATGATGAGCGGTCGGACAGACTCCGCATATTCTTTGTGTTATTCTTGGCATTTCTTCGGCGCATCTTCCCACACAGAACTGTTCAAATCCCCTTAATTCTGGAACTTGGAAATAAGCGTTGGAAACATTCCCGCTGTCATCAAGGAAAATTTCAATTTTTCCGTGCCCTTCAAGTCTTGTTATTGGATCAATAGTTATTCTCTGTCCCATTTTCTACTCCTAAGAGACTTTATGCCCTAAATATGATTTTGCAACAGAAAACCTGTAGAAAGTTCCAGCAGGATCCTGTATTGTATCCACTATCGCCTGCACCTCTTCATCCGTCTTTGCATCAAATAGAGAGGCAAGCGCCGAAATGAACTTAGCCCCTTGATCGTAAACATTGTCAACAGGGCCAAAACACCCTCTGCATGGCATATTTCCTTTTATGCACCTTTCGTCGCATCCACCTCTTGTCACAGGACCCATACAGATAACTCCTTGAGCAAGAAAACATTTCTCTTCATCAAGTTCAATTTCGTATGGTCTGTAAAATTTTGAAATGGTAAGTTTTTCAGGTTTTGTTTTATTTCTCTCGCAAGTGTCGCAGTTTGTTCTTGTCGGGGCAAGAACGCTTCCTTTTGGGGGCAGATTGCCGGTAAGTATAGCCGTCACAGCGTCCAATATAAGTTTTTTAGGAACGCTGCAGCCCGGTATGTAATAATCTACATCTATTACTTGATCCAGAGCGAGGGCGTTTGCTTTTAATTCGGGAAGATGAAGCTCTCCATCTGGACTGGGGCTTTTTGCCAAAGGGATTGTCTTTTCCTGATTAACATTCGTAGGACCCGTTAAATAACTTGCTCTCAGAATTGATTCCTTGTCGGTAAGGTTGGCAAGCCCGGGTATTCCGCCAAGGTGGGAGCATGCGCCAAACGCGACAATCAAGCCAGATTTTTTTCTAATTAGATGAACCATCTCTTCCTGTTCGTCGCTGTTTATAGCCCCATTTATAAAGGTAACCGCTATTGAGCCGTCTTCCATTGCCTCCACATCAGTTTTCTTAAAATCCAGCGCGCAGGGCCAGAAAACAATATCAACCGCCTCAACAACCTTCAGGATGTCTTCAGCAAGATCAACTACCGCTTCTTCACATCCTCCGCAGGAGGCGCACCAATAAAAAGCAACTTTCGGTTTAGCCATTTTTCACTCCTTTTTTTACAGGAGAAGGACCAAGTTTCTTAATCTGCTCCGTGTATTCCGTGCAAACTTCCTGAAATTTGTCTCCTTCTGCCGCTGAAATCCATTCAAGGCGAAGTCTTTCCGGTTCAATGCCAAATTGAGGCAACATTTTCTTGAGTAGATAGTATCTCCTGAGAGCTTTGAAATTTCCTTCCTGATAGTGACAGTCCGACGGGGTGTGACATCCGGAAATTAAAACTGCGTCGGCGCCTTCAGCAAATGCTTTCATCACGAACTGCGCGTCAACCCTTCCAGAGCACATTACCCTGATTGTTCTGACATTTGCAGGGTATTTCATTCTTGCCGTTCCTGCAAGGTCTGCACCTGTGTATGAGCACCAGTTGCATAGAAAAGCCACTATTCTTGGTTCAAAACCGCTCTTATCCGAACTCATTCAAGCCTCCTAAACGGCTAAAATGCCTTTAATTTCTGCAAATATTTGAGAATCTCTAAAGTTCTTCTGTTGCGCTGCGCCTGACGGACAGGCAGCAACGCAGGTTCCGCATCCCTTGCAAAGCGCCTCATTCAATTCTGACTTGTTTTTGTCTTTGTTGTAAGTAATTGCTGTGTATGGACAAAGCCCGACGCAGATTTGACATCCGGAACAAGTTTCTTCATCAATCATCGCTGTTACTACTTCAGCCTCGACTTCTTTCTGCTGAATAAGAGAAAGCATTGCTGAAGAAGCCGCCCCCGCTTGGGCAACTGTATCTGGAATATCCTTGGGACCCTGAGCCATTCCCGCTATGAAAATTCCGTCAGCCGCTGTTGACACAGGAGCAAGTTTGGGGTGCTTTTCGATGAAAAACCCGTCTCTTCCAACAGAACAGGAAAAGAAATGAGAAAGCTCCTTTGCGTCTTCCTGAGCTTCTACCGCAAGGCAGAGAACCACCATATCGACAGGAATTCTTCTTACAGTTCCTATCATTGTGTCTTCTGCTCTTAATATCAGTTTTCCCTCTTCTGACTTGTCAAGAGCGGCGTCATTTATTTCCGCCACTTTGCCTCTGACAAAATTGACTCCCTCTTTTAACAACCTGTTGTAAAATTCTTCATACCCTTTTCCGAAGCATCTCATATCAATATAAAAATTGTAAACTTCGCAGTCGTGAATCTTTTCTTTAATAAGATGCGCAAATTTGAGAGCATACATACAGCAAACTCTTGAGCAGTATTCGTGATATTTTTTATCCCTGCTGCCAACACAGTGAATAATTCCGATCGCTTTGGGGACTTTTCCCTCTTGCGTGAATATTTTTCCACCCGTAGGACCGTTAGCATTGTTCAAAACTTCAAAGTCAAGCGAAGTCAAAATGTTTGGATATTTCCCATATCCATATTCTTTGAGTGCCTCTCCGTCCTGAAGTTTGAAACCGGTAGAAAGAAGAATTGTTCCTACATCTACTTCTTTTTCTGTTTCCTGCATCGAATGGTCAATGGCTTCCGCTTCGCAAACATCCACGCAAACTTTGCAACCGCCAGTTTTGAAGTTTATGCAGGAATCATGGTCAATGACCGCCTTTTTGGGGACAGCCTGCATAAAATCTATGTGAATTGGAGTTATGGGACCCATAGGCATTTCTTTGTAAATTCCTTCCTGTAGCCCCTCAACTGTTATGCAGCCAGTTGGACAAACTGATGCGCAGGCGCCGCATGTTATGCACAAATCTGAAGTCTGGTCAAAAGCAGTCGAAACATACCTTTTTGGACCTCTTTCAAAAAAGCCGAGGACATTTGCTTTTACAACATCTTGACAGACTCTGACGCATAACCCGCAAAGAATGCAGTCGTCCGTTCCTCTTCCAAACCTTGGCTCAGTAATTCCGTACTGTTCGGCAAGTTTGTTTAAAACAGGCACATTGCCGCATCTTGCAAGGAGCCACTCGATTATCATTTTCCTATTTCTTATGACTCTTTCGCTTTCGGTGAAAACCTCTATCCCATTTGTTACTGGATAGTTGCAGGCTGTCACCATTCTCACTCTCCTGCCGTGCCTCACTTCAACTGTGCAAACTCTGCAGACGCCGTATGGTTCAATTATTGGATTGTGGCAGAGGGTAGGAATCTTTATCCCAAGTTTTTCAGCCACTTCAATAAGCGGCTGTCTGTCAAACGCTTCAACTTCAAATCCGTTTATCTTGAGTTTAATAGTTTCCATCGCGCTCCTCCGCTATGCTTTAAATATTGCGTCTTTGGTGCATACTTCAATACAGGCGCCGCATTTTACGCATTTGTTTAAATCTATTGAATGAACTTTCTTTACATCTCCGTAAATGGCTTGGGTAGAGCAAACTTTAACGCAGGCGTGGCAACCGTTGCATTTGTTTTTATCAATATAGAAATTTATCAAAGGCTTGCACACTTTCCCGGGGCATTTGTGCTCTTTTATGTGTGACAAATACTCATTCCTAAAATATGTAATTGTTGAAAGAACGGGATTGGGAGCGGATGTTCCGAGAGCGCAGAGGCAGGTGTCCTGCATAACTTCCC
>JAAZNT010000254.1 GCA_012798145.1 Thermoanaerobaculaceae bacterium
AACAACGCTTTTGTCCCCTATTTTAGTGTTTTTCCCTATAACCACATAAGCGCCTATAAAACAATTTTTTGAAATTTCTGCGGTTTCGTCAATGACTGCCGTTTTATGAACCATTGAGGGGAAATTTTTTGGGGGATAAAAAATAGATAATGCTTTTGCCCAAGCAGCATAGGGGTTTTTGTGAACAAGAAGATTTTTTCCCTCAAGTTCATTAGAACTTAAAGTCAAAATAGCGCCTGCTGAGCATTCCTTAGCGGCGCTTAAGTATTTTGGATTGCTTAGAAAAGTTAAAGATCTGCTTGTGGCAGATGCGAGAGGAGAAAGATTTTCAATTTCTTTCTCCCCATCGCCGATTAATTCCGCCTCAAGTAATTCGGCAAGCTCTTTAAGCCTCATCTCTTATTTGCCGGGATACGCCTTATCCATCTCGGCAATTATGTCCATAGTCACATCAAGAGATTCCGAAGTGAACAAGCAAAGATTTTTCTCAATGACAAGAGAGTAACCTTTTGATGCGGCATATTTTTTTATTACAGCGTCCAGTTTAGAACCAAACTCGTCTTTCATTTTGGAACTTCTTGCGTCCATCTCATCTTGAGCCGCTTTTGCAAAAGCTTGGGCTTCATACAGTTTCTGCTGAAATTGAGACCTTAAATCATCTTTTTTGTCTTCTGCGATCTTCGGATCTTTTATTTTTTCATCGAGCGTTTTTAGTTCTGCTTCTTTTGCGTTTATTTCGCCCTGTTTTGAATCAAAAAAAGATTGAAGAGTGCTCTTAATCCTCTGCCCCTCTTTTGATTTTTCAATAATCACTTGAGGGTCAACAACTGCGATTTTAAGTTGCTGTGAAAAAATTGATACTGCCATCATTGAGACTACTACGGTTAAAAGAACTGCAATCGTTTTGCGCATATAATCCTCCATATTCTTAAGTTAGAATGTTAATCCAATAGTAAACTGGAAATGGGAAAAATCATCACCCGGCTTTGGTTTCAAATTAGTAGCCCAAATTAAGCGAAGAGGAACATTAAACATAGGGATAAAAAATCTTACTTCAACTCCCGCATCTGCCCTGTAATTCGAAAGTTCCCATTTCTGTCTTTCGTGATAAGTGTTTCCAAAATCTCCAAAAAGAGCGATATCCATTTGTTCTGTTATATGAAAAACATATTCAAGGTTGGAGAGAAAATATCTGTTGCCGCCTTCAATTGTCCCCGTTTCTTCGTCCACAAAATATCTTTCATCTTTGGTAAGAGGATAAACAGACCTTACTCCAAACCCCCTTAAAGAATCCTCTCCGCCGAGAAAGAATCTTTCCCACAAAGGGATGGTCCTACCCTCAAAGGGCGTTATGTACCCGACTTGCAGACGGAATGCTGTGTTTTGCCTTCTGAAAGTAGGTATAAAAAGGCTTCCTTCGTAAGTTGGCTTAAGAAAGTAATTGTCTCCTCCAAAGGGACCACCGGCAGCATTTAAAGTCAAATAGGATGACCATCCGCGGGAAGGCCTGAAAGGATTATTGACAGAGTTCCAGAAAATAGTTGCAAAACCTGACGAAGTCGTTGTGTCTCTCGTATAAAGCCCATAATAGTTTGTATTAGGATAAATATAACTTTCTATATTTTTAACTTTTGATCTTTCGTATCTGTAACCAAATTGGTAACCCGCAAAATCACCCCAAGGAAATGTTACCGCCGCAGAACCTCCGGAAGCGACCTGATCAAATTGAAGATAGGTCAAACGCTGGTTATAGATGGATGTGGCGAATCCAATCCTGTGCCCGAAAAACCATGGGTCAGAGTAGTTTATAGAATAAACTTTTTGCACTTTGCCAAAATCGGCGTTCAAGCTTAGCGTTGTTCCTCTCCCTAAAAAGTTGTAAGTTCTAAATTGTCCCGTTAGATAAAATCCGTTGATTCCGCCGTAGCCACCGCCAAAAAGAAATTCGTTTTTGTTTGCCTCTGTTCCGTTGATTTTCACATCAACCTTGTTTTCGTTTGGAACTTTTGTAATTACCGGGTCTTCCTTTATATCGAAAAGACCTGTCATTTTTAATCTGTACAGCCCTCTTTCATATTTCTTGTAATTGAAAATTTCCTGTTCGTAAATTTGCATTTCTCTTCTTAGAACAAAATCTCTTGTGGAAACATTGCCAGAAAATTCAATTCGGTTAACAAAATATTTTTCGTTTTCTGTTATGGAAACAGAAACATCAACAACCTTTGTTTCTTGATTTCTTTTAAATATTGGAGTTGCATTTGCGTAGATATACCCCTGTTCGCCGTATTTTCTTTCAAAGACTTTTAAAACGCCATCAAATCCAACTTTGTTGAAAGTTTTTCCTTGCGGAAATTTTATGCCTTTCAATAGTTCTTCATCATAAATTACCGTGTTGCCTTCTATGGAAACATCTCCAAGAGTGTAGGAAAGACCTTCTGTTATTGGAATAGTTATTTTAATTTTCTTTTTTTGCTTTTTCCCCTCATTTACTGTTTCTGTCTCAATAAGAGGGTCTCCGATTTCAACATCAATATAACCTTGCGTTTCGTAAAGTTCTCTTAAAAGCTTTTCGTCTTCCTGATATCTGCTTTCGGAATATATATCGTGTCTCGTCATCCACGACAAAAACCAATGAGGTCTTGTCTTTTTAAGCGTGTTTTTCAGTTTTCTTTGGCTAAACGCCTTCGCTCCAAGGAATCTGACTTCCTTTATGCGCGCTTTCGGCCCCTCTTCAAGATGGAAAATTACAGCAACCTGAGATTTGCCAAGATTGTGGATTTCTGAGGTTATGTCAGCGTCAGGATATCCTTTTTCTGCCGCTATATATCTCAAAGCTGATTCTGCTTTCTTTATTGTGTCAAAATTCAGAACCGTACCTGTTTTCACATCCGCTTTATTTTCCTTTAATTTATCAAGAACGCTTGTGGCGGTAAGCTTTTTTGAACCCTTGTATTCAACCGAAGATACTATCGCTTTTTCT
>JAAZNT010000255.1 GCA_012798145.1 Thermoanaerobaculaceae bacterium
AAAAAGAAGAACAAGGGCAAGAATTATCGTTTCAAGAAGTGGAAAAGATTTTGGAATTTCAACAGGCGAAGCGACCGCTGGCGGAGAATCGGATGAAGAAATTCTCCCTCCAATTTCAATCTGGGGAATTTCAACCCTGTATGAAGTTTCTTCTTTTTCGGTGAGAATTTTTATTCTTTCAACGGGAAAAGAAATTTTCCCCGCCCCAAAAATTATCATCTTTATTTTAAGATTTGCGCTTCCACCGCTTTCCCATTTCTTCTCAACTTCAACAATTCTGAAATCGTTCAAGTCGCTTTTTGGCGACGGAATTCCCTCAACAAAAAAATTTTCGGGAAGTTTTGGAAGAATAATTGTCAGAAGCGCTTCATCCCCCAATTTGTAAGAAGCCCTATCCCAACTTCCCTTAAGCGTCTCCTCTGCGAAAAGGGTTGTGGTCAAAGACAACATTACAAAAAGGAGAAAAAATTTCTTCATCTCAGGTGAGCCGCTCTTTCTGAAAAATACCTTTCAAGCATAGGAAGAACTTCGCTGTCCGTCTTCAGCGCAATTCTTTTTATATCCATCGTTTTCAACTGCCTGTCAAACTTCTTAATTTCAGTTTTTCTGATCGTTGTGAATCTTTTCTGAACAACATCGGAGGAAGCGTTGACAAAACCCCATTTTTCCGTTTCCGAATCGTAGAACTTCATCCACCCCGTTTTTGGAAGTTTTGTCTCAGCAGCGTCTTCAACTGTGATAATCGTCAGGTCGTTTTTCTTTGAGAGGATCTTCAACCCTTTTGTCGAACTTAGATTCAAAAAATCGGAGCAGATGAATAAAGAAATTTTTCTCGGAAAAAGTCTTGATATCTGGCTCAAAGATTTTTCAAAATCGGTGTTTTTCCCCTTCGGCTCAAAATAGAGAAGTTCTCTAACCAACCTTAAAATATGCTCAAATTTTTTCTTCGGGGGAAGATAAAGTTCAACCTCGTCGCTGAAAAGCACAAGCCCCACACGGTCGTTGTTCATTGAAGCGGAAAAAGAGAGAAGAGCAACCGCCTCCGCTATCGTCTCCCTTTTCAACTGCTTTGATGTGCCGAAGTTCATCGAAGCGCTAACATCAACAGCAAACACTATTGTCTGCTCCCTCTCCTCAAAATATTGCTTTGTGTGGAGTTCGCCTGTTCTTGCCGTAACATTCCAGTCGATACTTCTGAAATCGTCTCCCGGCTGATACTGTCTGACATCAAGGAGTTCAATTCCCCTTCCCTTGAACGATGAATGATAGGCGCCGGCGAGTTTTTCCATAACCGCCTTCCTGCTTTTTATCTCAAGATGTTTAACTTTTCTTAGAATTTCCTCTATTTCAAGCATATTAAGGAACCGCCACCGCTTCAAAAACTCTCTTTATAATTGTTTCGGTAGTTATTCCCTCTGCCTCCGCCTCGTAAGTTAGAAGAATTCTATGCCTTAAAACATCCATTCCCACAGATTTAATGTTTTCGGGCGTCACATAAGGTTTTCCCGAGAGGAAAGCGTGCGCTTTTGAAGCGTAAAGAAGGAACAACGACGCCCTCGGCGAAGCGCCGTATTTAATAAAACCCTTTGCGTCAACCTTGAATTTTTCTGGATACCTTGTAGCCGAGACAAGTCTTACAATGTAATCTTCAATCTTCGGGTCTGCGTAAATTGCTTTGACCGTTTTTTGCGCTCTAATTATTTCAGATGGAGAAATCACCTTCTTAACTTCGGGAGTTTCTCCTTTCCCCAGCCGTGAAATCATCAACTTCTCTTCATCCAGAGATGGATAACTGACGATAACCTTCATCAAAAACCTGTCAACCTGCGCTTCGGGAAGGGGATAAGTTCCCTCCTGCTCAATCGGGTTTTCGGTCGCCATAACAAAAAAGATTTCGGGAAGTTTGAATGTCGTTTCCCCGATTGTAACCTGTTTTTCCTGCATCGCTTCAAGAAGAGCGGATTGAACTTTCGCCGGCGCGCGGTTTATTTCATCAGCAAGAAGAATCTCAGTAAAAATAGGACCCTTCTTTGGCTCAAACTTGCTCTCTTTTGGATTAAAAACCTGCGTTCCGACAAGGTCTGAAGGAAGAAGGTCGGGAGTGAACTGGATTCTGTGAAAACTGCAGTCAATCGCTTCCGAAAGAGTTTTCACCGCAAGCGTTTTAGCAAGCCCCGGAACTCCTTCAACAAGGATATGTCCCCCCGAAAGAAGCGCCACAAGAAGTCTTTCGACAAGATTTCTCTGCCCCGCTATAACCTTCTGAACCTCGCCAAGAAGCATTTTTACCGGCATCGCCTCTTCTTCAACCTTTTTCTGAAGTTCTTTCAAATTAGCGTCCATAATTACCTCCAAAGGGAATATTATAAACCCAAAATCAAAAACCAAAAAAAGGAGCATATTTTGATAATTTTATAAGAAATTTTTCTTTTTTCTTGGAGAAGGTTATAATATTCACTTGAGATATAAATGGAAGGTTTTTTTTAAAATGTCGCACGTTCTTAAAATAGGGAACCTTAAGGTTGAAATAGGATAAAGTATGTTTTTTGGGGCGGGTGAAACTTTAAAATGCGAACTGTAGAATATATTATTCGCTGGGGAGACTGCCTTGAAATCTTAAAAGAATATAAGGATGATTCCTTTGATCTAATTGTCACCTCTCCTCCCTACGCAGACAGTAGAGCCAAAACTTATGGAGGAGTTGCTCCAGATGAATATGTAGATTGGTTCATTCCAAGAAGCAGACATTTCCTTAGAGTTCTCAAGCCTACAGGAACTTTTATTTTAAATATTAAAGAAAAAGTGGTTAACGGAGAACGACACACTTATGTAATTGATTTAATAAAGGAATTGAGAAAACAGGGTTGGCTTTGGACTGAAGAATTTGTCTGGCACAAAAAAAATTGCCATCCTGGTAAATGGCCCAACAGGTTCCGAGACGCTTGGGAGCGCTGTCTTCAATTCAATAAGACAAAAAAATTCAATATGTATCAGGAATCTGTGATGGTGCCTATGGGAGATTGGGCAAAAACCCGCTTGAAACATCTTGGCAAAAACGATGTTATCAGATTTAACTCCAAAGTGGGAAGCGGATTTGGCAAAAATATATCAAATTGGATTGGAAGAAAAATGGCTTATCCCTCTAATGTTCTCCATCTTGCCACAGAGACAAGTAATAGAAATCATTCTGCGGCTTTTCCTAAAGCCCTTCCAGAATGGTTTATAAAGCTTTTTACTAAGGAAGGTGATTGGGTTTTAGATCCTTTTGCGGGTTGTGGGACAACATGTGAAGCGGCTAAAGAATTGCAAAGAAATTCAGTGGGTATAGAAATTATGAAGGAATATGTTGAGATTGCTATGAAAAAAGCGCCGGCTCTTGAAAGATTTCTTTTGGAAGAAAGGGGCACCTATGAAGAAACTGAAAAAAAGTGATATCACCAGTTTTATTGAGCCCAAAATTGAAGAATTTCACAGGAGAAGACTTGATAATCTAAAGGAACTAAAACTAAATCAAATCTTAAAAAGAAAAAACCCATATCTCTTTAAAGCGAAGAATCAAAACACAGCACACGATTTGGTGAAAAGCATCACTGACGCCCATCTTTCATCACAGGAAGAAGGAATCTTTGGAGAATTTCTTTAAGAACTTGCTGTTTTTATTTGTGGCAAAATCTATGGAGGAAAAAAATCTTCATCTGAAGGAATAGATCTTGAATTTGAAAAAGATCAAATAAAATATATTGTCTCAATCAAATCGGGACCCAACTGGGGAAATAGTCGTCAAATTTCAAAAATGAAAGATGACTTTAGAAAAGCAAAAAGAATTCTCCAAAGCAATATTAAAGGAAAGAATGTAATTGCCATCAATGGATGCTGCTATGGAAAAGATGATTCTCCTGATAAAGGAGACTATTTAAAGCTCTGTGGCCAGAGATTTTGGGAATTTATTTCTGGGGATGAAAATTTATACATTAATATAATTGAACCAATAGGGCATAAAGCAA
>JAAZNT010000256.1 GCA_012798145.1 Thermoanaerobaculaceae bacterium
AAGAGATATCCGAAATTCTTGACGAAGCCATTTCAGATAGAAAGGCGTAAAATAAATTGAGCTCGACGACCATTTACATAATAATAGGTGTCGTGCTTCTGCTTTTGGGAAGCGGAATCACAGCCATTATTTTCGCAATCTTGAGGCGTTCAGAGATAAAAAGAGCATCTTCAGAGGCGATAATAATAGTTGAGAGGGCGAAGCAGGAAGCACAAAGAATAATCACAGAATCGGAACTGAAAGTCAAAGAAAAACTTCTTATTGAAGAGCAGAATCTTGAGAAGCAGTGGAAAATCAAAAGAAAAGAACTTAACAAACTTGAGTCAGAACTTGAATCAAAAGAGGAAAAACTTGAAAAACTTTCTCAAAAACTGCGAGAAGACCACACCCAGCTTGAATTGAGAGAAAGAAAATTCAAGGAAGACGAAGAGAAACTCAAAAAACTGCTAAAGGAATCCGAAGATTTTTCAAGAATTCAAAGGGCGAAACTTGAAGAGGTTGCCTCAATGACTTCAGCCGAAGCGAAAATAGAGTTAATGAAACAGCTTGAAGCCGAGGCAAGAAAAGAGGCGTCAAGAATCATCAAAAAAATTGAAGAGAGCGCAAGAGAAAGGGCGAAAAACTTCGCAAGGTTTATCCTTATGCAGTCTCTTGAAAAAGTTGTCCCTCACCTTCCCCTTGAATCTTTCGTCATAACATTCAAACTTCCAAGTGAAGAAATGAAAGGAAGAGTGATAGGAAGAGAAGGCAGAAACATAAGGGCTTTTGAGAAAATCACGGGTGTTGACATTATAGTTGACGACACCCCCGAAACAATTCTGCTCGCCTGCCACAATCCTTTGAGGAGAGAGATCGCAAAAGTTACCCTTGAAAAACTTGTTGAAGACGGAAGGATCCATCCCGCAAGGATTGAAGAGTTTTATCTCAAAGCGATAGAAACCGTTGAAGAACACATACACAGCATAGGCAAAGAAGCGCTCTATCAACTCGGAATACACAATATGCACGACAAGCTTATGATGTCAATAGGAAGACTCAAACTCAGAACGGGATACAAGGGAAATCTCCTTGAACACTCAATGGAAACAGCGAAAATAGCTACCTACATTGCACAAATGCTCTCAGCGAATATAGACACAGTCAAAAGAGCGGCAATACTCCACGAAATAGGGCATGTTGAAGAGCACACAGGAGATATCAGCCCGATTCTTTTAGCCGCCCAGCTTGCAAAGCAGTATGGAGAACCCTCTTCAGTTGTAAATGTGATAGCCCACCTTGCAAAGCAAACAGATTCAACAATTCTTGAAGCAAGAATCCTTGATGTTGCAGAACATCTTGCAATAACAGTTCCCGGAATTTCAACAGAAAGTCTTGACAAATACATTGACCGCCTTGACAACATAGAAAAAATGGTTCATTCAATGAGGGGCGTAGAGCGCGCCTACGCTATGAAAGCAGGAAGAGAACTTCTTATCTATGTCAGACCAAAAGAGGTTGATGACGAATACACCTTGTGGCTTTCCAAGGAAATAGCTGAAAAACTTGAGCAGGATATAAGATTCTCCGGGCAGATAAAGGTGCAGGTCGTTAGAGAAACAAGGCATATAGATTATGCCACATAATTCTTCCTCCTCTCCTTTTTTGAAAACAGAAAGGGTTTGATGCAGAAAGTCAGAGTTCTATTCATCGGCGACATCATAGGCAGAACAGGAAGAAGAATAGTCAAAGAGACACTTCCCTCACTGAAAGCAAAATATGAAATAAACATAACTATCGCAAACGGAGAAAATTCAGCGGGCGGCTTCGGGATGACGCAGGAAGTTGCTTCAGAACTTTTTGAAACGGGAATAGATGTCATTACAACAGGCAACCATATATGGGACAAAAAGGAGATAATCCCATTTTTTGATAAAAATCCTTCCCTTTTGCGTCCTCTTAACTTCCCCGATAACCTTCCCGGAAAAGGATTTGTGCGCCTTGACAACCTTGTCAATGTCCCCTTTTTCGTTGTGAACCTTCAGGGAAAAATTCTTATGCCACCGATAAACTGCCCCTTTGCCGCAATGGACAATTTCCTTAAATCAATTCCTGATACAAAAAGAATTGTGATTGTTGACTTCCACGCCGAAGCCACCTCAGAAAAAAGAGCGCTCGGCTTTTACCTTGACGGTAAAATCAGCCTTCTTCTTGGCACTCACACCCACATTCCCACAAAAGACGCTGAAATTCTGCCATTAGGAACGGGTTACATCACAGATGTTGGAATGTCTGGAGCAAAAGACTCTGTAATAGGAATGAAAAAAGAGAATTCTATAAAGAAAATCATAACAGGAATTCCAATGCCCCTTGAAGTTGCGAAAAACGACCCTGTTTTCTCCGCAATTTTTGCAGAAATTGATTCAGAAACGGGCAAATGCCTCCAAATTGAACACATCTACACAACCACAAAAAATATTGAATAATTAATTCAGAATTTCCATTTCAGGGGAGGCACCACCAATCTACCCATTTCAGGGGGAGATATAGAGGGGGTTTCCACAAGTTGTAACCTCACCCCGCCCTCTCCTGCGAGGCGAGGGGGATGCTTGAGCGTCATTCTGATCGTTTCCCTCGTTCTTGACCCTTGAAGAATCTTGTCGCTTCGAAGTGGGGAGATCCTTCAGGGGCAATTGCTTCAAAGAAGCGTTCAGGATGACAAGAGGGAGGTTGCTGCGAAGAAAAAATCGCAGTGACAGCGTTGTTAAAAGGTAACCTCACCCCGCCCTCTCCTGAGATGAGAGGGGGATTGTTAAAGACTGCTTCGCTTGGATTTGCTTCGAAGAATGGCTCGCAGTGATAAACTTTTAAAGGCAGTTCGGGGCTTGACTTTTAGAAAAAAAATATGTTTAATAAAAGTGGGTTCACTCTTTCCTCAAAAGTTCTTATGTAGAGAGGAAAGAGGCAATGGTGGGATGAAGCATGGAGCGATTTATTAACAATACAATTTGTTTTTAAAGAACTTAAGAAAGGAGGGCTTTAGTATGGGTACCTTTAAGACTTTTCTTCTTTTCGTTCTCAATGCACTAAAACCGGTTTCATTGTTTGTAGCGACGACTTTGCTTATGACATTGGCAATTATTTTTATGGGTGCCTCTGTTTGGGGGGCTACTATCAATGTTACCCCCAATGCGCCAGATGTTTTGAATGGAAATGACTGCTCCTGTTCACTTCGCGAGGCAATAATCAACATCAATGATGGGATGACCACCTATGCCGACTGTGCTCCCATTGGTTCATACGGAAACGATGACACCATAATTATTCCCTCAGGAACTTATACCATCTCTACTACAAGTTACAACATAGCGAATAATGTCTCCATTATAGGTGCCGGAGCGGGAATAACAATCATAGACGGCAACTGGCTGGATCGTGTCTTCGTTGTCGGGAATTATTCAGTTTTTATCTCAGACATTACAATAACCCGCGGAGGTAAATTCCAGAACAACGGTGGAGGCGGTGGCGCTATTTATAATAGCGGTACGCTTACTATTACCAATTCAACTGTTAGCGACAGTGCATTCCATGGCGACAACACCTGCGGAGGCGGCATTTACAATAACGGTACGCTCACTATTACCAATTCTACTATCACTGAAAACTGGGCAAGCGGATGGTGGGGTTGCGGTGGCGGAGGAATTTTCAACAATACTGACAGTATACTTGTTGTCACAAATTCAACTATTAGCAACAATAAGGCAGATGGTTACTATAACACAGGTGGTGGAGGAATTTTAAACTATGGAACGCTTACTGTAAGCAGTTCCACAATCAGCGGTAACACAGAAACAGCCAATCCTTCCAGTGATGGCGGAGGAATTTTGAACTATGGCACAGCCACTTTTTCCAACACCATAGTTGCAAACCAGTTGATCGGTGCAGATTGCACCGGCTCCATTACCTCAAACGGATTTAATCTGGAAAGTTCTACCTCTTGCGGTTTCACTAACACAGGAGATATGCAAAATACAGATCCGCTTCTTGGCCCTTTGCAGTATAACGGCGGTCAGACTCTTACTATGGCATTATTATATGGCTCCCCTGCCATAGACGCTGGTTCTTGTGAGCAGATAACCGACCAGCGCGGGATAGCTCGTCCGCAGGGAAAAACCTTTGATATTGGAGCTTATGAGTATGCTGTGTGCACACCTCCTTCAGGAATGGTTGCTTGGTGGAAGGCAGATGGCAATGCGAACGACAGTGTTGGTACAAATCATGGGACACTGAATAACGGAGCAACTATTGCTCCCGGTATGGTCAAACAAGCATTTCGCTTAGACGGGATTAACGATTATATTTCTACACCGGACAGCTCCATTTTTGATTTTGGAATCAACGATTTTACAATTGATTCTTGGATAAACACAGCCACGCCGTCTTCAACAATGAGGTTGATTGCGGCAGGAAGCTGGGAAGATGGCGTATAC
>JAAZNT010000257.1 GCA_012798145.1 Thermoanaerobaculaceae bacterium
CTTCTTTTGCGGCAAAATTGTTTCTTTCTGTCATATTTTACAGATATCCCAAAGATCTAAGTTGCTTCTCAATTTCTTCTGCGCTTCCGATGCTTTTTGAAGCCTTTTGTTCTTCATAATTTTTATTTTTCAGAAAATTCTCCATTTTTTCTTTCATCTCTTTTTCTTTGTTCTTGTCAGAAAACGGCTCACCATCTCTATTAAAAAGAGAGTCCGACTCCAACTTCATTCCCCACTTGTTTTGAACAAAGTCATTTTTCTCAACATAGATAAAATCTTTGTCCCTAATCCCTTTCATAAAATTGTCAACATGCTCTGAAAATGAAAAATCTCTGTTCTTTGTCTTTCCCTCAACCATTTTGAAAAGATCAAAGCCTTCATAATTCTCTTCTTCAACATTAGCAAAACGCCCAATTGTAGGAGCGATGTCAGTGTGTTCCACAATTTCAAAAACTTTTTCCCCGCCATACTTGTTTTTTGGAAACTTAACAAAAAAAGGGACATTAACTGTTTCGTCAAATAGTTTCTTGTGGGCGCAATAAATATCGTGATCCCCAAGAAGGCATTCTCCGTGGTCGGCAGTAAGAAAAATCAGACTCTCATCAAATATTGACACACTCTTCAATAAATTGAAAAAAATGTTAAGTTGATCGTCAATATACCTTATCGCTCCTTTATAACTTTCAGGAAAGAAAAACAAATCAACCTTTTGTTCATATTCCTTGAAATAGGGCGAAAACCATCCTTTTTCATCAATCTGCTCCTTGACGCTTTTTTACGAATTAATCTTTTTTGCCTGAAAATATTTTGATGGGCAGTAATATGGCATATGCGCATCAAAAAAATGCATCCAGAGGAATTTGTCCGATTTTTTTCTGTCGTCAAGCAGCCATTTAAGCCCATTAGATAGAACTTTGTTGGCTTTTCTTCTTTCTCCCAATATTTTTTTGAACAATTTCTTTATTTGGGAATCAGAAACATCAAACAGTTTGTCTTTTTCGCCTATTTTGTTGCCAAGTTGATTTGCAAGGAAAGATATTCCACATACGCCCTTTGTTTCATAACCCTTTTTTCTTAAAAGTTTATCTATTGAATATTCGGGAAGTGCAATATCTGAAAAATTTGAATAAACTCCGTGCTGAAAAAGATATTTTGAGGTCAGCATTGTAAAATGTGATGAAAGTGTGTTCTGGCTTTGAGAAAATGCGTTTTCAAAGCATACCCAATCGTTCTGAGAAGCAAAAAATTTTGGCGCCAAGTCTTTGTTGAAATGGTCTTTTCTTACGCAATCCAAAGTTATTAAAATTGCTATCATTGAATTCTTCTCAAATTTTTATATTTTTTTTCATATTCTTCGCTGTTAAGTTTTGGATAAATGATTCTCAGTGTCCTTGTTCTGTAAAAGTTTATATCAACGCATTTCATAGCCTGAACTTCATTTCCGCAGGCGCAGGTTTTATACGGGCATACTCTAAAATCGGAGCAAAGCTCCGGTATTCCTTTGGAAATATTCCCAATCTTGCTTTTTTCAATCCTTCTCTTAACAAGGTTTTCAGCCCATTGTTTGCTTATTCTAAAAGCAACTTTCTCTCCAATTTTCCATTCTGGATTTTTGTCAACTCCGCATCTGTAAATGTCGCCTTTGTGATCAATATAAATGTAATCTTCTCCAGCCCCGCACGCTTTCCCTATGGGGGAATCCCTTTCAACAAGCATTCTGTAATAATGATGAGAAAAGAAATATTCTCTCAAAAATTCCTTCTCTTTTTCGGTGTAAGATTTTGGATAAATTTTTCCGTTATAATTCCCGTTTAATTCGTTCAAAATAAAGGGAACACCGATATCGTCAAACCTTTTTTTGTATTCTTTTATTTTTTCGAACCTGTCTGGAATTGCAACATAACCGATATAAATCAAAACACCCATATCGTTGATTCTTTTCGCCTTTTCAAAAAAACCCTCTAAATCCTCTATAACAGTGTCGTGAAGAGTGCAGCCCATTCCGAGTTTCTGAAGGTTGGTCTTTTCAAAAAATCTCTTCATAACTTCCCAATCAGACTGCAAATTTGTCGAAAATGAAACCCCTATAACATTATCGCTTTTGCTGAGCTCTGCAACGCCATTTTGAAGCTCTTCAGAAAGAAAGAATTCCCCCTCAACCCCAATCCGCAGAACAACCCTATGTTTGCATTTTTTCAGAGCATCAATTCCAGAATTAAAAAGAGTTGGATTAAATTCCACCTTTCTTTTTGTCCAAACAGCAATGCAGTATGGACATTTCAGATTGCATTTGGTGTATCTTACTTGCCACCTTATTTTCAAAATTTTATCTGATTCAGCCATTAAATTTTTCAAGAATTATTTTTGAAACATCTTCAATGTGCGGTTTCTTTGAAAACTCTTTATCCGTTATCAAAAATGCGTCATCCCTTGTGTGCATTCCGCTGAAATGGGTTTTATCAAATGGCTCTTTGGCTTTGGGGTTTCCTTTGAGGTCAAATCCATAATTTGAAAGGAGAACAATATCTGGAGCAAGATCCAAATAATCTCCCTCATAAATATCTTCTTTGAAGAAAAAACTTTTAATGACCTTTTTTCCATTCCTTTCAAGAGAAGCGAAAAGATTTTTTAAATCCTCTTTAATTTTTGGAACATCTTTTTCTTCAACGCTTCCCTTTGGATACTTCCCTTTCCTATGGATGTAAATTCTGGAAGGATCCATCGCAAATGCTATTGTTTCTTTAGCCATTTTGCCAAATTCAGAGGGCGGGTCTTCTTCCCACTTCAAGAATCCATTTTGAACAAGGATTCTGTTTAAGTAAACTTCTTCCTCTATTTGTGTAAATCCGTGGTCGCTCATCATCATCACAAAATCTTTATCATTTGTTTTGTCAAGAATTTCACCCACCGCTTCATCAACTTTTTGGTAAAATCTCATCGCACTCTCATACCTTTCAGCGTTTTCGTCAACAATTGCGTCAAATTCAAAATGCTGAAGACGGTCTGTGTCGGTTATAACTGCGACAAAAAGGTCGCATTGCTCATCCCACAACTCTGAAAAAACTTTTTTCCTTTTTTCAAGGGTTTCAAAAAGGTCTTTGTAGAAAAAATCTTTGTCTTTCGCTCTTGTTGTGTCAACATCAATCCTGTAATCCATTGATTTCAGTTTCTCGTAAAGACTCTGCGGATAAACAGATTTTTTTAAGTCAATAGCGACAAAGCCAGAAATCAGTATCCCTTTATGCTCCCTTGCGGGATATGTTCCGGGAAGATTTAAGATCGAACTCTTTTTGTCTTTCTCGCCAATTCTGTCCCAAATTGTTTTTTCTTTCAAAGAAAGATAATTTGGAAAAGAGATGGAATAAGAATTTGGCTTCAATTCGGTAAAACCGAAAATTCCATGCCTTGCAGGATTTGTTCCCGTCATAAATGAAGCCCAAGATACCGATGAGATTTCAGGAAGAGAAGCATCCATCTGATATAATCTGCTTGATTTCACAAGTTTTTTGATGTTGGGACAAATACCTTTATCCATAAGTTTTTTAAGGAGAGTTTGTGGAACTCCGTCAAGACCAATCATAACAACTCTCGGTTCTCTTTTCTTCAAAATATTTTTAAGAAAACTCATTTTAAGCCCGCTCTTCAATTCTTTCAAAAAACTTTTCCGCCACCCACAAAGGCACTTTCATACTTCCCTCACCGACGCCGATAAATATATTGGGGCGATTGCTTCCGTGAAAATCACTTCCTCCTGTGACAATAAGATCAAGTTCGTTTGCGATAGCGATAAGATTCTCCTCGTCTTCTTTGGTGTGATTCCTGTAAAAACACTCAACGCCTTCAAGCCCGCTTTCTTTCAAAGATTTTATAACTTCTTTTATTTCGCTGTAATTGAGTTTTAAAGAAAGAGGATGCGCCAAAACTGGAACGCCTCCGCTTTCCAAAATCATCTTTATCGCCTCTTTCGGCTCAAACCTGAATTTGTCAACATAACAACAGGCGCCCTTTGCAAGGTAAAGGTCAAACGCTTCCTGCGTTGATTTCACATATCCCTTCTTTAGCATCACAGAAGCAAAATGAGGCCTTCCAACAACTTTGTTGTCCGCTTCTTTCAAAACATCATCATAAGTTATCTCAAAACCTTTTTCATTCAACTTTTGAATTATTTTGGGATTTCTATCTTCTCTCGCCTGCCTCAAAATTTTGAGTTTTTCATTCAATTGCGCGCTTTTATGGTCAACATTGTATCCCAAAATATGCATAGTTTTTTCTTTAAATTCCGCTGAAACCTCTACTCCTCTTGCGAACTTTACATTTCTTTGTTTTGCGCTGCTTAACGCTTCATCAATGCCTTCAACGGTGTCGTGGTCTGTCATAGCAAGATGGGTTATCCCTTGAGAAACCGCAAAATCTATAAGTTCAGAAGGAGTTAAAGTTCCGTCTGAAAAAGATGAATGAGTGTGAAGGTCTATCAACCCAAATACCCCAAATCTTTTAATCTTTTTGCAACTTCCTCTTCCTCTTCTTCAGTGTAATCTGCGGAAGGGTCAACGGGAATAAGTTTCATCATTTCAAGCGTTTTGATTATTTTATTCAGTGATGTCTCAACGCTTTCTTCTCCTGTTTTGCAAACCACTTCGGGATTTAGAGGCGGCTCGTAGGGATCTGAAACCCCAGTGAAATTCTTAATTTCTCCAGCAAGCGCTTTTTTATACAATCCTTTAACATCCCTTTCTGTAAGTTTTTCTATTGAGCATTCGCAATAAACTTCAACGAAAGCAGCCCTTTCTTCAACAGATTTCCTTACTTCGTCTCTAATTTCCCTATATGGAGAAATTGCAGCAGTAATTGCGCAAACTCCGTTTCTTGAAAGAAGTTTCGCCACATATCCAATCCTTCTTATGTTTGTGTCCCTGTCTTCCTTTGAAAATCCAAGCCCTTTTGAAAGGTTTGTCCTCACTTCGTCTCCGTCAAGAACTTCAACCTTGACGCCCCTTTCAAGAAGACGCTCTTCAACAAGTTTTGACAAAGTTGATTTTCCTGAACCTGAAAGCCCTGTGAACCATAAAACAAATCCTTTGTTCATCTTTTCTCCTTTACTCAATAATTTTTCCGATCATTCCTTCTTCTTTTTTTATTCCATATACATTCAACACAGTCGGAGCAAAATCATAAATAGAAATGTTTTCCCTTTTTCACGCTTTTACTCCTTTTCCCTTCATAATGAAAAGTCCGTATTGAGCGTGGTTTGCGTCATCTGGTCCTGTGTCGTTTTCAAATGTATGTATTTTACCCCCGCCAACGCTTCCTGCGCTTCTCCAATTGAGGTTTCCAAAAAACACGATCAAATCAGGAGGGATGTTCTTCACATCTCTATAGATTTCTTCCGGCTTGTAAACTTTTGTGCCTATTGGGTTTCCCTTTTCGTCGCCCAAGTTTTCAAGTTTCTCTTTTATTTGATCTCTGACTTTTTCATATTCATTTTTTGGAATTATTCCTTCCGGCTCTCTTCCTTCAACATTCATAAAAATCCTTGAGTAGTATCCCCCTTCGCCCCAGCATAAAGTTTTTTTCCAATCAATGTCTGCAGTTTTAAGTTTCTGCTGTTTCTGCGGTTCTGTTTTGAGTTTCAGCATCTCTTCTTTTCTGAAGAATTCATTGACGCAAATTGCGCCCACCATTGTCTGCGCGCCGTGGTCAGAAACAACAAAAACAACTGTGTCATCATCAAGCATTTTGAGGACAGAACCGATTTCATTGTCAAGGTATATGTAGTAATCTCTTATCGCAAATTCATATTTGTGACCCTTTTCATAAAGACGGTGGTTTTTGTCGTGGTATCTCCAAAAAGCGTGGTGTATCCTGTCAACTCCCATTTCAACGAACACAAAAAAATCCCACTCCTTTGATTTTACAAAATCCCTGACAACCATAAACCTTCTTTTTGTCATTTCATAAATTTGCTTCAAAAGTTCATCCTTGTTGTCGGTTCTGAACTCTTTGACATCAATTATATAATCGCCGCCTGCGGCAAAATCTATCTCTTTTGCAACTGATTCAGGATATGTCCAAACCCCACTTTTGTCTGGGGTGAGAAAGCATCCCGCCATTATACCGTTAATTGGCTTTGGCGGATAACTTTGGGGAACGCTTAAAACTATTGATGTAAGTCTGTTTCTGGAAAGAATCTGCCACAATGTTTTCTCTTTCACATAAGCGCCATTTGCAAAGTAAAGTTCTTCATATCCGTAAGATTTTCTGTTTCTGAACCCATAAAACCCGAGTTGTCCGGGATCTTTGCTTGTCATCATTGATGTCCATGCTGGAACTGTGATTGGGGGAAGAGTTGACTCCATTTTTCCCCACGCCCCCTGTTCCATCAAAGAGGATAGATTTGGAAGTTCTTTTCTCCATTCGTCAAAAACCAAAGACGGCTCAAAGCAGTCTATGCCGAACACAAAGACCTTTTTGTTATTCATTTTTTCTCCAGATTTTCAGAAAGGGCTAAAAGAATTTGCTAAAAATAGCCCATACTCTTAAGGCGTTTTCTTATTGCCTCTATTTCTTTTGCGGATAAGTTAGAAGATTCCTTTGAAATTTCCTGATGAGAGACGAGATCTCTTAAAACATAGACAACAAACTCAGTCACTGATGAGAAACCGCTTCCCTCTATTGAAACTTTCAATTTTTCATAAAGCGGCTTCGGAATCTTTATTGTAACTTTATTTTCCAAAAAACGAACCTCTCAACCGCCCTGCTGATTTTGCTCTTCAGATTGTTTTGCCGCAGCCTGAGGGGCTCCGCCTTTGTGGTCTTTTACTTGAAAGCCAGCGATTTTTCCGGTGCTGTCAACAGCAATATGAAGGTCAACAAGCCCTTTTTCAAACTTGCATACGGTTACAACCAAAGTGAAGTCGTTTTTGAATTCCGCTTTGCTTTCTTTGAACTCAACAAATTTGCCCGCTTTTGAAGTGAGTTGATTCCACACGCTCTGCAAATTCTCTGGCTTTACCTTAAAACCGAGGTCAGAACTCAAAGAAAGATACGCTTTTTGAAAATCGCCCTTGCTCATAGCGGAAACAAAATCCTCCGCCTTCTGAGACATTGGGTCTTGGGCAAAAAGCGTGAAAGTTCCAAAAACCAAAGCCAAAACAACCGCAACTTTTAAAACAAGCTTCATTTTAAAAATCTCCTCTAACAAACCTGACCTTACTCGGTCAACAGAAATATTACAAAAAAATGTTCCAAGTGTCAATACTGAAATCATTCAACAAAAGTTTAAAAAGATAATTCCCCATTTTCAACTGCTTTCTTTTGCTGTCAGCTTGTTTGCTTTCATTTTCAAGATGCAGACATTCTCTATTTTCTGTCTGTTTTCTAAATGTTTTTTTCTCATCTCGTCAGGATTTTTTTCAAGATGTTCAAACATCACATTCAGGGCAAAAACTTTCTCATCATAAGATTCAACTATTTCAATATCTCCAAAAACCACAACGCTTTTGAATCTGTGCTCGCACTCATTTTGGACATAACCGAGATCCTCAATAACAGTCAAGGACGCCTTGGGATTTGCTTTAATAAAATCTATTTTCATCCCCTTTTTTGCTGTGTGAAAAAAGAAGGTTTCGTTTTCAAAATCATAGCCGTAACTCAAAGTCAAAACATAGGGCTGGCAATCTTTTGAGAGCGCCAAAACCGCATATTTACCCTCTTTGATTATTCTTTCGATTTCTTGTCTCTCTTTTATCTCTTTTTCGGATCTCCTAAGATGATAACGGGAAAATTCTTCATTCATTTCAAAAAGCACCCTTTAGTTTTTTCGTTATTCTTGAATAATTCTCTTCTAACAACATCGACATTTTTATTCTTCATTTTCATAATCTTTTTTGAGTTTTTTCGCTATAGCTTTTCAAACTGCTTAGGAATAAACCAGCCGTTTTTATAACAATGCTCCTTAAATTTATCATAAATTTCAGAATCCCTTGAAAACATCTTATCTTTTCTTTATTTCAAGAGTTTTATTTTTTCTATTCCTGACAAGAGTTCTTTTTGTTCTTTCAATAAAATTTTATCTAAGCACATTTCTCCTATGCTTTTCAGGATCATAAAACTTTATTTCCTTAATATCAAAATATTCAGGATCAAAATCGGGGTCTAACCATTCTTTAATTTCTTTATACCTTTTGCTTTTTGGATTTTTCAAAGCCCTCAAAATTTCCTCATACCCATAAATTCCGCCACAATCTTCCGGCGGACAAGCCCTTTCTCCAGCAATGCACACTGGATATATGACATTTTCTTCTTTGGCGATAACTTTTTCTAATTTTATCAAATGTCTCCATTCATCACCAAAATCATAGATATAAAGCCCTTTTCGGTTGCTCTTTGAAAAGTAATCAGAAATATGCGCTTCCCATTCTGAGATAATTTCATCATCATCGCTATCCTCCATAGGAATGCCTATTTCATCCATCCAACCATTTTTAGGGTTTTTTATCCTAAATTCATTCAAATGACAGTCTTCCCAGCCCATAGCGTTTTGAATTGCAACATGCAAGTCCCAAAACGAATAGGTTTCTGGAACCTGAATTTGTCGCCAAATTGGAGGATTCGACCCAATAAGTTCAATCCTGAACTGAAATACCTTTTCAAAATTTTCTTTCATTTTAGGAGCTCCTTTATACCAATTTAGAACTTTAATTTAAAATAACTTTTTGATTTTGCTATTGCAAAGGGTTTTTTGAGGGTAATAGTTCCACTTTTTGATTCTTTAAATGTTTAACAAAACACAAGACTTAACATTTTCACTGAAAATGTATTTTTTATTTATCATTTAAGTAATGTTGTACAATTTGGGTCAACAATTGTTTTCAAAAAATGTGATATTGAAAAAAACATCATATCGGTTTTTGTGTCGCCTTTTCCATTGTTCGTTTAGTATATCGTTTTTGTTTTTGCTCACCAAACCTTGTATATTTTTTTCTTAGTTTTTAGTCGTGCCGTTGTCTTTTTACTGTTGAGGATAACGATTGGCGGATAAAAGAAGTTGCGACCAACGGGAGCAATTTAGAGAAATCTTTGATATCCTTTTTATCCTCTGTTAGGCGACGCAACGGGCAATACAATCACTCCTTCTTCTTAATACTCTTCAAAAACGTCACCAATATTATTGTACTCATCAAAGTTATAAATCCAAATATAATAGTCAATGATACATCTGACTCTATTCCTTTCATTCGCATCGCGATAACCATTCCGTCGATAGCAAGCGACATTAGAATGCAAAACATAAGCATTGCTGGGGCCAATAAAAAGCCTAATGACTTTTTATTCGATAGAAAAATTGCTGTGATCAATAGTCCCGGCAGAACTACAGATAAGTCTAATACATGAACTGGATTTGTGAGTAACCCATTCTCAGTTATACTCTTTGGTATTTCATTCTTAATAAGTGCGGGAATTATTTCCGAAAGCCAAAGGAAATAAAACAGAATAGCGATAACGATCAAGAACACACTGACCGTCTTGATAGGAATATTGCTACTATCCCAATCTATTACTGGCTCTTTGATCTGTGATAATATAAAATACATAAATGAATAAAATGATAAACCGAGAATAAAACAGTAGACTATAAATAGAGAATTGAAATGTATTGCAAAAGTATAGATTGCATACGAATATATTAAATAAAATATTGCTCCACTCCATATGAGCATTGCTGCCTTACTCTTTTTATATGCAAGAAATGAAGTAATGAGTAAAAGAGGAGAAATAATGAACAGGTTAACAATATCTTGTCCAATGCCTTGTGTAGCAAGTGTTAGTGTTTCTCGTGAATAGGTATTTTCGATGAATACACCAAAGTAACTTGCAATTATTAATAATACAGATACGGGAAGTGATAGTGCAAGAGCAATTTTACCAGGGTTTTTCTCAGTCATTTTTACACTCTGCTTAATATTTCATTTTTTGCCTGTTATGTCGCCTAACGTTCCCAGCATATACGAAGTTTCGGCAAAGCCGAAATTTTGGCGAACGAAGTGAGCCGTATATGCTGTGTTAGGCGATGCGGTGGCTCTTTCTTTATTCAAGGCGCAACCCCTATTATAAGTAAAGGAACGGGTGGATTATTTCTGCCATGTCTAAGCACGTTATAGACTTCCCCTTCATAATATGCAATCCCTGTTGACATTTCTGACTGCATCGACTTCATGGGTAAAACTTCTATCCCAACATTTATTACACCGCCACTATAAAATAACAGATGCTTTACAAACAAGTCATAAGCCACGAATGCATATTTTCCAAACTGAACTTCTATCGCAATATTATCTTTTACAAAATCCGTCTGTTTATATGAATAAATCGGAGAAGTAACTCCTTTCCCAATTAGAAACTCCTTTTGTCTCTCTAAAGGCAAAGTAATCAACTCCTGCATAATTGAGTAGTTTGTTGTAACATAATAAGAATACCGAACATCTTTCCAATCTCTTTGCTTAAAAAGACGTTTGAATTCTCGGTTTAATGCATCTGGGTTATACAATAGTTTGCCCTTCATTGTTTTTTCCTTACTGACTTTCGTTCTAAATCTATCAGTGTCAACCGATTGGATTATATCCGTTATTTCTTTATACACATTTTTATGATGAACTAAAAGATATTCTTCGCCATTTAGATGAGAGTATTTTTCAATTATTTTCATATTGATTCCTCATTTTCTGAGATAAAGGGGTTTTTGGCTAATGATAGATTGCCTGTTGGTTCATAGACAGGTTTGTCAGGCCGTACTTTTAATCTGCCTTCATAAGCAAGTTTAACTCGTTCACAAGCAATATCATAGTATTTCTTGACTATTTCTGAACCTGCAACTTTCCTCTTGTTTATTATTCCAGCTACAGCGGTTGAACCCACCCCCAAAAAGGGATCAAAGACAATGTCCTGCTCATTTGAAAGGGCAAGAACCAATCTTTGAACAAGCGCAATTGGGAATTGACAGGGATGGCATGTTTTTTCTACATGATTGCTCTTCACATTAGGAATATCCCAGACATCTGAGGGATTTTTACCTTTGGGGTTGCTGGAGTATTTTCCAACATTTGGTCCTTTAAAATGTTTCTTGCCAGGATATTTTTGAGGGATACGTACAGTATCTAAGTTAAAAGTGTAGTTATCACTTTTTGTAAACCAAAGAATAGTTTCGTATCGTCCAGAAAAACGCTTTGAACAATGGAGTCCATGACCAAAATGCCAAACAATACGGTTTCTAAGTTGCAAATCATTACTTTTGAAACAATCGTAAAGCAATATATCGAGGGGTACGATTTCACTGTTGTCTACATAGTTTCCAACTTCCCAGCAAATACTTCCTTCATCCTTGAGTACTCTTATACATTCATCAATAACTTGGCTTTGTTGAGAAATGTATTCTTTAATATCCATTTTTTTTTCATATTCCTTACCGATATTATATGGTGGAGAAGTAACAATCAATTGAATAGACCTGTCAGGAATTTGACTCAAAAAATCAAGACAATCTCCAAAATATAAAGTCGCAATATTTTCTTTAGAAAAAGATGTTTTGATTTCTATTTCTTCCTGAGGAGCAAAAAGGCTCCTATTTAGGTCATATTTTATTTTCATACCCATTACCTTCATATTTCTTTTCTAACAAAGCCACCGTTTCGTCTAACTCGTTCATAGACGACATTTCGCTTTTTGTCCAAATCTGGAATGATAGATGACATAGTCGTCTATCCATACCTGTGGATTACTCATTTTCCTTCTCCTCCAAAATCTGGTCTAATGGATTTCGTATTTTCATAAAGTCTTTATTGCTTACATGGGTATAAATCTCGGTTGTCTTTGAACTTTTGTGTCCAAGTAGTTCTTGAATATATCTCAGGTCTATCCCATTCTCTAAAAGATGGGTTGCAAATGAATGCCTGAGACTATGGATTGTCACTTGTTTTTTAATCCCCGCCTTTTGGCATGCCATTTCAAATATTCTTTGGGCTGTCCTTATGGTAATATGCCTTTCTTTATCCGGACCCGGGAATAACCATTTTACTGGTTTATATTTCTTCCAGTATTCTCTTAAGTTCTTTAAAGTGGCTTCTGATAGCAATGTGTATCTGTCTTTTCTCCCTTTCGCACCTTTAATAAAAACCAACATCCTCTTGCTGTCAATGTCCGCCGGCTTTAGCTTTACCACTTCACCCACCCGTAACCCAGCAGAATAGACCAACATCAGAATGGCTTTATGCTTAATATTATCAACTGATGATATGATTTTTGCCGCTTCTTCTTTGCTTAAGACAACAGGAAGTTTTTTGTCTTTCTTTGGTCTTTTGACCTCATAAATAAATCTTTTCTTTAACATACTGCCATAATAGAATTTCAAAGCATTGATGGCTTGATTAAGTGTGGACGCGGCAGATTGCTTCTCTTCTGCAAGAAAAACCAGATAGTTCTTGATATCACTATCAGAAATTTCTGAAAGGTTTTTGTTGGCAAACCGCAAAAATTCTCTGTTGATATGGATATAGGTTTTGATAGTTCTATTACTGTATTTCCTTAAGACAAGGTCTTTTTTCAAATCTTCAAAATCGTGAGGAGGAGAATTTTCAGAAGGTAGCCTTTGCAATGAGGGATCTATTTTCACTTTTTCGATAGAGAGCATTTTTAGGATTTTTTTTAGCGTTTCATCGTTATTTGGAATCGTCCAGCATTTTTCTTCAGGATG
Organism: Thermoanaerobaculaceae bacterium; assembly: GCA_012798145.1. Taxonomy (GTDB): domain Bacteria; phylum Acidobacteriota; class UBA4820; order UBA4820; family UBA4820; genus UBA4820. The sequence continues at coordinate 12,746 of JAAZNT010000257.1, forward strand.
CCAAATCCTGCCTTTGATCGTTTTTATTTTTTCAATAATTGCAGAATTGTATTCAAAAACAATTTTAATTCTATCTTTATCCTTTTTCAATATGCTTATTTCGTTTTTCATAGTTCTATTCAATGCTTTAAGATTTTTCTTAAAAATTTCTTATGATTATGCTTTTTAAGGATTTGAATATTCCTTACTTCCACCTTCTTAAACTTCCTTTTGGGAAGGTCCATTCTGGGGTTTTTAGTTCTTTGTCTTCTACTTTATACCAAGGGGAAATGGAGTCAAAACTTTTTAGAATGTGCATTTCTTGAGAGGGCATATAACTTTGGGCAAGAAGCATTATTTTTTCGCCCTTGCTGTTTTGGGCAAGGTCAACAACAAGAACTGCGTGTCCGGGATTCCCCGCCTGAAGGAAGATATCGCCTATCTCAATTTCGTTGATTCTCGCTTCAACTGTGTCTTTTAATAGCGACGGTGTTGAGCAATAAGTGTAAAGAAATTCAAGGTATTCATCGAAAATTTTTCTGTTGTCGCCTTTGTTGTCAGTCTTGATCCATTCTGTTTTGTTTCCGTTCACTTTTATTCTGAAACCTTCAGCGAATTTTCTATATGGAACAGCCATTCCGTTAGTAAGCGTGAAAATTATCTTGTCGCATTCGCCTTTTTCATAAAGGTATTCGGCGCGAAGTTTAATAATGGCGTCAGCGCATTGGATCAAATCCTTTTTAAGAATAGGGAAATCAAGCACCGCCGCCCACACTTCGTTTTGCTTCACACTTCCGTCAAAAAGATGGACAGGATAACCGCTTGGATGAACTTTGTAATTTTGAAGATATTCTGCAAAACTACCTTTTTGAGATGAAATCCTTGTGAAGCCCTCTGGGGTCAAAAACCTTTCTTTAATTGTTAAATCCAAATTAATCAAATCTGCTTGGGACCCGAAAGAAGAAGCACTTAAAAGAAAAACCAGAATTAAATGATAAATGCTTTTCATTTGAAATATTCAAACTGATGAACAATCTTCGTCAGCATTCTATCCGGAGTGTAGAATCTTTTAATTTCTTCGCAGATATTTTTTGAGTTAAATTTGAATTCGTCATAGTATTTAACATTCTTGTCTTTGTCAAAACAAATTACTTTTGTGTTATTACCTTTTTGGTCGTATTGGTATCTGTAACTTGACTGCTCTGCACCTTTATCGTCATAGATTATTTTGTCGCGTAAAAACCATTTTTCATCATATTGATTTTCAGTTCTCATTTGAAGTTTACCGCTGTCGCTGTATCTATAAATCTCTTTGGCATTTTCTTTGTCAAAATCTTCTTTATAGAGATAATCAAGATAGTATTCAAGATACTTTCCCTCTTTTAATTTCTTGATTGTTATCGTCTTTTTATCTTCGCTATAAATGAAAGCGTAACTTTCAATAACCGCCCCATTCTCTTTTTGAACTTCCTTGCTTTCAATTCTTCCGTCCTTGTATTTGTAAACTGTTCGGCTTATAAGATTATTATCCTTTGAATATTCCTCCTCTTTAATAAGATCGAAGGAATCGTTGTAAAAAAATTTGACTGTTTTGGTTAATTCATCTTTTTCGTAAGTTTTCAGAACGACAAGATTGCCGTTTTGGTCAAATTCCTGTTCAATAATTTTGAACTTTTTTCCTGTTTCCTTCCTGTCAACAATTTCGTATTTGATAGCAGTAATCTTTTTAATCTTTGCTTCTTTTATTTGATTTCTAAATTTTTCTCTCTCGTTTTTTTCCATTGCGGTCTTGACCGGCTCTGTTGCTAAAATACTCATAAAGACTAATACAACAGAAAGCGCTACCAAAAATATTTTTTTATTTCTCATTTTTTACCCCCAGTCCTTTTAAGAAAAATTCAACGGTTCGCCTTATGCCCTCCTGAAATGAAATCAAGGGGCGAAAAGCAAGTTCTCTTCGAATTTTTTCTGCACTTAAAGTCCTTTTCTGATCTTCAGCCGCTCTACCTTTTTCATATTTTATAAGTCTTTGAAGTTCTTTTAAATCTTTTTTTAACAAATGAGCCGTATGTACAAGGACTTCAGAAATGACATCATTCTGGCTTTTTGGATTGTTTGCACCAATGTGATAAACCTCTCCGCTTTTACCTTCTTCAAGGACTTTCAGAACGCCTCTGTTGTGGTCGTCTACATAAATCCAATCTCTGATAATAGCTCCATCACCGAAAATTCTTATTTCTTCATTATTTGCCGCTTTTTTGATAATCATAGGAATAAATTTGTCTTCAGATTGAAATTGTCCATATATATTCGTGGTTCTTGTTGAAACGACATCAACGCCGAATGTTTTGTGGTAGGCAAAAGAGAAAAGGTCAGCCCCTGCTTTGCTTGCCGCGTATGGAGTCGTAGGAATCAAAGGGCTTTCTTCTGTGAATTCCTCCTCCTTCATTGTCCCATAAACTTCGTATGAAGATAGATGGATAAATCTCACTTTCTTGTATTTGCTCAAATTCCTGACTTCTTCCAAAAGCCGAACCGTTCTTTCAATATTCACTTCAGCAAAATCACAGGGGTCTCCCATCTCTTTTCCAGATGGGTTTTTAGCGGCAAAATGGAGAACATAATCAAACTTTTTTTCTTCGAAAACATCTTTAAGTTTCTTATCATTGAGGTCAAATTTTCTTATGTCAATTCTCTCTCCATATTTTTCTTTAAGCCCAAAAAGCGTCGGCGTGATTTCTTTTCCGCCCATATTGTCAACAACACAAATTTTCCAATCCTGTTTCTCTTTTAAGACAAGCCGTACAAAATTCCCTCCGACAAAACCTCCGCCGCCGGTGACAAGGATTGATTTCATTTTGAGATTTTGACCTTTCTTATACGCTCTC
>JAAZNT010000258.1 GCA_012798145.1 Thermoanaerobaculaceae bacterium
TAAGAAGGAAGATGGCTCACAGTCAAACAAAAGAAGCAGAAAAGGTACTTGACAAAGAATATAAAGTTCTTGACAAAGGATTTGTAAGACTTGTTGATTATATGGGTAACGACAGCAGGGTTGTCGCAGCGGCAAGGGTTTCTTACGGAGCGGGAACAAAAACATTCAGAGAAGACAAAGCGTTAATCCACTATCTTATGAAAAATGAGCACACAAGCCCGTTTGAGCAGGTTGTTTTGACTTTTCACATAAAACTTCCCATTTTTGTGGCAAGGCAGTGGATAAGGCACAGAACTGCAAGGGTGAACGAAATTTCAGGAAGATACTCAATAATGAAAGAGGATTTTTATCTTCCGTCTTTTGAAGTCATCTGTCCGCAAAGCCAGTCAAACAAACAGGGCAGGGCGGAAACTCCTTTTGACAAAAAAGAGGCAAAAGAGATTCAAAAAATTATGGAAGAGGCGTTTAATGCCACATACAGTGCCTACAAAAAACTTATGGACAAAAACCTTGCCAAAGAACTTTCAAGAATTGTTCTTCCCCTCTCCCTTTATACAGAGTGGTATTGGCAGATCGATTTGCACAATCTCTTCCATTTTCTAAAACTGCGACTTCACCCCCACGCTCAATTTGAAATAAGGGAATACGCGAAAATTATGCTTGAAATAGCAAGAAAAGTGGCCCCTCTTTCAGTTGAAGCGTTTGAAACATATTCAATGGGGAAATAACATTCAACCCTGCCTTTTGAAAGGAAATAAGTTTCCATATAGAAGCATATGAGATCGTAAGGCAAAGACAACCCGAGTGTGCGCTTCAGATATTTTTAAAAACGAACCAGTATTCCTTTTTTTAGTTAAACTTTCATTTTTGTTGGGATTGTGAAGATTATGTGAAAAACAAGTTCGGGTTTGCCACCGCAGTTGGGCCATTGGTATCCAAACATTGTTGAAAAACAGTTTTTAGAATATCCGATTCCAAAAGAGAGATAGTTCTCTTCTCCCCTAATTTTGTCAACACATATTTGAAAGCCGTTTTCGGTTATTTTGTCAACTCCAAGAATATAGTTTACACTTCCTCCGTATTCGCGTTGAAATCCGAAATGTGTTCTGAAAAATTTGAAGTCTTTTGAAGCGACGATGTAGGGAATGGTATCAAAATTTGAGTTGCTATTGTATATCCCGCCTGCTAATTTAAATGAAGAATCTTTGGTTTCATAAAAGAGAATTTTTGCATTGAACATTACGGAATGTTCATTGTCTGTTTCTGTCAGGTTGAAGTCAAAGCCAAATTCAAATCTGTCGCCTATTCCAAACTCTGTATTCAAAATGGCTTGCTTCTCTCTTAATTTATCCGCCCACCCTTCCCATTGAATGTCAAGAACAAAATCGCCGTTGGATGTCATATCAGTTGTCGGCACAACAAGAAGCCCGCTATAGCACGCGGAGAGGGATATCAATCCAGAGAAAAGAAGCAAAATGAAAAGAAAAAACTTCTCTATTCTCTTGTTTTTCCATAAACATAAAAAGTCTCTTTTTCCGGTTGTTGGCATTTCTTCTTTACTGGACAATCTTGACAGGTTGCGGTGTTGATAGAGCATCTACTGATTTCTCCTCTTTTTTCAAGTTCTTCAAGAAGAAGACGGACAAAATCTCTGCTTTGTCCCGTCTCCTCTGAAAGCTCAGTCAAACTGACTATTCCCTTTGAGCGTAGAAGGCCAAGAATCTTTCTAAGCAAGGAACAGCCTCAAAAACTGAAATGTTACTATACCTGAAAAAAGTGACACTGTCAAATGGAGAACTAAAGAATAAAAAGTCCATTTTAGTCCTGTTTCTCTATAAATGACGGTAGTTGTGGCAAGACAGGGAACAAAAAGCATCTGCACCACCAGAAATGCAAACGCAGAAGGAATCGTGAAGATTTCCGCGATCTTTTTTCCCAAAGTTTCATTTTCTGAAACATCGAGAAGGACTCCAAAAGTGGCTATGGTATTTTCTTTTGCTATAAAACTTGTTGCAAGGGCGGTGATCGCCCGCCAATCAGAAAAGCCCATAAGAGCGCCACTCTTTTCAACAAATTTTCCAAATTGGGCAAGATAACTTTCATCAATTTTTCCGCTTGGATAGGCGCTTAAAAACCAAACGATGCAGGAAACTATCACAATAATTGAAGCCGCTTTTACAATAAAACTTTTCAGATTTACATAAACATAAACGAAGACAGTTTTGAAATTTGGCTTGTGATACAGGGGAAGTTCCATAATGAAGGCGCTTTTTACCCCTTTGAATGATGTTGAAGTCAAAATTTTTCCAATAAGAAAAACGGTAGCGATGTTAATAAGAATCAACGCCATCATAGCGAGAAAAGAGTATTTTCCAAAAAAAGGCGTGGCGAGAAAAGCGAGAACCGCAAACCTTGCGGAGCAGGGGATAAAAGGAGTCAAGAGAATTGTCAAAAATCTTGCTTTCTTATCTTCAATTATCCTTGTTCCCATAATCGCTGGTACATTGCACCCGAATCCAAGAAAAAGAGGAACAAACGATTTGCCGTGAAGCCCTATCTTGTGCATAAAATTGTCCATAATGTAGGCGATTCGGGAAAGGTATCCAACATCTTCAAGTATAGCAATAAAGAAGAAGAAAAATAGAAGGGTGGGAAGAAATGCAATGACCATTCCCGCCCCCCCAAAAGCACCGTCAAAGAGGAGCCCTGAAATAAAAGGGGGAAGAAAACCAGAAGTTGAATCTTTAAAAATTATTTGCAGAGAAGAAACACTTTTGCTTAAAAAATTGACAATCGGGTTGGCAAGAAAATAGGTTAGAAAAAATAGCGCGCCAATGATTCCAAATAGCAAACCCATTCCATAAATAGGATGGGTTGCGTACTTGTCTATTTTGTCAGTTATTGAAATTTCCTGAGGGCGCGGGTTTTTGACGACTGAAGAGATGATCTCCGCTATCCATTCGTATCTTGAACCGACAATATCAAGATAAGCGTCTTCGTGCTTTTCAAGAATTTTATGCGCTTTCTGCCAGTCTTCTTTGAGCCATCCTTTTGAAAATTCAGTAATTTCTTTGTCGCCCTCAAGAAGTTTAACGGAAGTCCATTTTACAGAATAGGGACTCGGGACTCTCTCTTTCAATATCGCTTCAAGGTCGTCAAGTTCACTCTTGTGGGCGTCTCTGATTGGGGAAAAAGGAATTTTGAAATCCTCTTTTTTTTCGAATGTTTCAACAACTTTTTCAAGAAGATTTACAAGACCAATGTTTTTAGACGCTATCAGTTCAACTACTGGAATTTTAATTTTTTCCCGAAGAATTTCAAAATCTATTATAATCCCGTTTTCTTTTGCAACATCAACCATATTTATTCCTGCAACTATGGGAACTTCAAGAAGCAGGAGTTCTGACAAAAGATAAACACTTCTTTCAAGAGCAGATGCGTTCAAAAGGACAATTACAACATCGGGCTTTTTTGTAATGATGTAATCTCTTGCGATTCTCTCTTCTTCAGAATTTGATGTTAGGGAGTATGTTCCGGGAAGGTCGCAAATTTCTATCGTGTAATTTTTGAAAACGATTTTCCCTGTTTTTTGCTCAATTGTCTTTCCGGGCCAGTTTCCCACATGCTGGTTTAATCCCGTCAAGTGGTTGAAAACCGTTGATTTTCCGACATTCGGTTGCCCTATCAGGGCTGTTCTGATGAATTTTTCCTGCATTCTGATGGGTCTCCCACAATTATTTTTTGCGCTTCGCCTCTACCAAGGGCAATCCTTGTATTTTTGGCGAGAACAATGAGAGGGCCTTTTCCATAATTTTGAAGGACTTTAATTTCGCTTCCAATTGTCAATCCCATCGAAGCCATTCTTGAGGAGAACTCTTTTCCCCCTTTGAAGCCAACAATATAAGAAGATTCATCGCTTTTGAGTTTAAGAAGGTCAACCATTTTCTCTTTCCTTGTTATTTTTCTTCAATTTATGAAAATGGTTATTTGTGTGTGCTTTTTGGAAAGAACCGCTGTTGCCCAAAGTTTTTGCGAGGTCGCAGAATTTTTGTATCACTTCTGGCTCAAGGATGTGTTCCATCCTGCAGGCTTGGCTTTCCGCTTTCTTTGGCTCTACACATAAAATGTTTGTCAAAAAGTCAGTCAGGATATCGTGGCGCTGTTTAATTTTCTTTGCCAAATTTTTTCCTTTTGCGGTCAGTCTTATTGGCTTGTATGGAGAATAAACAATTATCTCTTTTTCTTTTAGAACATTGAGCGCTTCTGTCACTGATGGCTTTGAGACAGACAGTTTTTCAGCAAGGTCTGTGACCCTTGCCACGCCATTTAATTTTTCGAGTTCAAGAATCGCCTCGGCGTAATCTTCAAGGCTTTCTCCGAGCGTATTTTCCTTTCTCTGCATATAGCCTCCTGTTAAGACAACCTATTATAGTTTGGTATGCCTAACTTGTCAAGAGGCATTTTTCTTAAACCTTGAAAAATGTTATTAAAAAACCTATATTGTTTGTGAGGTGATTGATGAAGAGGATTTCTGAATTTGAGGTTTTTGTTCCCGCTGAAGTCGGCATGAAAGTTGACGCCACACTTTTTATTTCAGACAAAATTCGCCTTGAAGAAGACGCTTTAAACCAACTTAAAGACGCCTGCAAAATTCCTACTGTGAAAAAAGTTTTAGCGACTCCCGACATTCACATCGGCTACGGTGTTCCTATCGGCTGTGTTGTAGCAGCAGAGGAAGTCATAATCCCGGCGGCTGTCGGCTATGACATAAATTGCGGAATGAGAGTTTTAAAAACAAATCTCTACGCCGGAGATATTGAAACGGCAGAACTTGCCAAATCTATAAGAAGGGATATTCCTTTGGGCGAGGGCAAGGAAAATATCCGCCTTACAAGAGAAGAGTTTGAGTGTGTTCTTGAAGAAGGTGTCAAGGGGCTTTATAAAATAAGAAGGAAAGACCATTTTGTCTGGGATTTCCTTGAAAAAGAGGATATCAAAAATGTTCTTCCTTTGATAGAAGATTGTGGCTCAATGAAAGGAGACGCTTCGGCGGTATCTGCAAGGGCAAAAGAGAGAGGGCAGAACCAACTTGGGACTCTCGGCGGAGGAAACCATTTTATTGAAATTCAGGAGGTTGTCTCTGTTAAAGATAAAAAGACAGCGGGAGAATGGGGGATATTTGAAGGGCAAATGTTGATTATGATCCATTCTGGAAGCAGAGGGTTAGGACATCAGATAGGCGAGGATTATATGTCTCTTGCTAAATCAAAAAATTATGGCGAACCCCATCCTTCAAGAGAATTGTGCTACATCCCGTTAAATGAGAAAGAGGGAGAAGAATATGTCAAAGCGATGCATTCAGGAGCAAACTCCGCTTTTGCCAACAGGCACATTATGTCGCTTCTTGTAAAGAAAAATCTTCTTTTCTACTATCCAAATGCTGAAATTAATTTGCTTTATGATGTTCCGCACAACATCGCAAAACTTGAAGAACATTTTGGAAAAAAAATGTGGGTTCACAGAAAAGGCGCCACAAGGGCTTTCCCCGGGAAAAGAATGGTGCAGACTATTTTTGAAAAAACCGGACAGCCGGTTCTTATTCCCGGCTCTATGGGCTCTTTTTCATATCTTCTTGTTGGCAAAAATGAAAATGAAAAATCGCTTTGCTCAACAAACCATGGTGCTGGAAGAAGAATGAGCAGAACTCAAGCGGCTGGAAAAATAAGGCATAGAGACGGAAAAGTTCTCAAGGAAGGCGCTATTTCAGACGAGGAATTTAGAAAATCGATGGAAGGAATAACGCTCATCTGCGAAAACAAACACACGATTAAAGAAGAAGCCCCTCAGGCGTACAAAGACATTGACGAAGTGATCAGAGTTGTAGAAGGAGCGAATCTTGCCGCGGTTGTCGCAAAAATGAGACCCCTCGCAGTTTTAAAAGGGTGATTGAACTTTAAAATAGTTGGCAATTATAGATTTATTATGCAAACATTCAATGTTTTTAATTCTTGACAAATCTCTTTTAAGAGGCTATATTGTAACCATCGGAGGATCAATTGTTTGAATTGAAAGGTTCAAACAACATTGAACTTTTTAAGACAAAAGTTGGCATAACTTTTGCACAATCAATCAATCAATCAATCAATCAATCAATCA
>JAAZNT010000013.1 GCA_012798145.1 Thermoanaerobaculaceae bacterium
CAACCTCCTTCCTTTTTGCCCGCCCGAGCGTTTCGGTTTTGCGCGCGAAGCGCGCAATCATTCTTGGTTTTGCTCAAAAAATGTTCGAACTTCGTCCAAAAAAACACCAAATTGAAAAAAAGAACTGCAAAACAGTTCTTTTTTTCCAATGCGGTGTCTGTTTGAAAATATCCGAACGGAACTCTCTGGGCTCGGCGGGTGGAATTCCCCCCACACCCCCCTTCCGCCCGCCTCGCCTTGAACCGGAGCGGAAAGGACGATTTCAAGTTTTTCTTTGGCGGCAAATTCTTTTACTCTTTTGATTCTGATTTTTCTGTCAACTTTCCTGCATTGTACCACGTCTGATAACGAACATCCCCTTTACCAGCCGGCGGCACATAAACAACAAGAGTGCCTTGATCTTTCTCTCCCGCGTTTATCATCTCAGAATAAGGCTCCAGTTTTATTTCAATATCTGTCCCAAGTTCTGCCTGAATAGCAAGAGTCAACGCATCTACAGCTTGTTGATTTTTCGTTTTCATCTCATATTTTTTGGTGTCTGGATTTTGTATCCATTCACCCGGCAAAACTAACACAACTTTTTTTGTTTTTGCAGTTTTCATTCTTTCAGAAGTATTGATAAGGTCGCCTAGTTTCCCCATATTCACTGACAATTCAGTTGGCGGATAATGAGTCAAAACACAATCTCTTGTTCCGTCTTCGTGTTCAGTAAAAACCACTGAACCATAACAACCATCAAGACCGAAAGTCCAAATCGCTTTTTCATCATCTGTCGGAGTAACTTCTATAGACTTACCATTACCCATATCAACTTGCTCAACGCTGGGGTCGTTTGCCTCTACGCGTTCCCACAGTTTTTGTACGGCAGGAGTATTTTTTTCCTGTCTGGTTTTTAGCTTATACAACCTTCTTAATTCTTCTTTCTCTTCGCCACTAATTAAGCCCAGAGCTTCTTTTTTTCTCAATTCAGCACCACGCGGATTGTCGGGAAAAACGTTGAGTCCCATCAACTCTGCTTTTTCCTCATCATTCCAAGTTTCGTACCTAGATTGTAATTCCTTTTGACGAAGGTTTTCTCCTCGTTCTGGGATATTAAACTCTCGAAATAGGTTGTTAAAATCTTCTGACATATTATTTCAGTAATTCTTCAATAGTAATATTAAGTGCTTTAGCGATTTTCGCTATCACCTGAACACTTGGCTTTTGCACAAAATCTCCCTCGATTTTCGTAAGGGTAGTGTGCTTCACGCCGGACTTCCTCACTAAATCGTCTTGCGTTATGCCAAGTTTATTGCGGTATTTTTTGATATTTTCGCCGATTGTTGCCATAGTTTCAAAACTTTGATATCATCAAAGCATGGATTATGCTTTCAAGATTATGATATCAAAAAGTTTTGATTTCGTAAAGAAAAGCCCGCTTCTGGCCAAAATAAAGTTCGAGCCGACATTTTTTCAGGTTCTTTGGCGGTTTGCTTTTTCGCTTCCGCTTCAAGGCGAGGCGGGCGGAAGGGGGGTTCGGGGGGAATTCCGAGCTTCGCTCGGTTTGGCGGCAAATTCTTTTTATCTTTCCCAG
>JAAZNT010000259.1 GCA_012798145.1 Thermoanaerobaculaceae bacterium
CGGCAAAGACAGATACAGAATAGAAAGGATGATTGAAGGAGACACTGTAAAAGATGTCCTTTCATATATGCAGTACCAGAAAAGAGACATTCTCAACGCAATTAGAAGAAGCATAGAAGACGCCATTGACGAAGGAAAGATTTCAATAAGAGATTCCGCAAGAATACTGAAATTTCTTGACGACGGACTTGAAGGATACACATATCTTGAATAGTTAAGGGGAAATATTATGAAAAAGATTGCTGTCTTATTTTTGCTGGTTATCTTTGCTATGCCGTTTTTCTGCCAAAAAATTCTTTTTGATGCCACCAAGCATGAAATGGCGGGCAATGCTGATTGGGTTATAGATTCAGATTACTGGAATTTGAATATGCCTGCATACCCCTGCAGCGGAAGCAGCAACGAAGCAAATCCCGCCTCTCTTCCAACTCCGGATCAGTCAACAGTCTCTCAAAGCACTCCGGAAACATACTGGACGGGAGCGATATCCGCTTGGGCTATTGAACTTGTAAAAGCGGGATACATTGTTGAAACGCTGCCGCCGACGGGGTACATATCTTTTGGAGATGTGAACAATCCTCAGGACCTAAGCAACTACAAAGTTTTTATAATGTGCGAGCCGCAAAACCAGTTGAGCGCTTCAGAAAAAACTGCGATTTTAAATTTCGTTTCATCTGGCGGTGGGCTTTTTATGGTTGCAGACCATGAAACATCAGACAGAGACTGCGACAATTGGGATTCCCCACATATCTTTAACGATTTGACTCAGGCTGTTTCAACTACTCAGACAGGACTTTTCGGAATATGGTTTAGAGTAAATGAGATTTCCGATAAAGGAGGTGAAGACTGGTTTGATGACGCAACTGACAACAATGTTGAGACAGATTCGAACGATCCCATAATTTGCGGTCCTTTTGGAAGCGGAAGCGGCGGGCTTGGATTGTTCGGAGCCACATCAATGGATATAAATCCTTTGGACAATCCTTATGTGAAAGCGCATGTTTGGAGAACAGGACAGAGCCATAACAATTTGAGAGTCACCTTCGCAACTTCACAGTATGGAGATGGAAGAATTGCGGCGATAGGTGACAGTTCGCCTGCAGACGATGGAACAGGTGACAGCGGAGATACTCTTTACGACGGCTGGGATAAAGCATCGGGAGGAGTCAACAATAAAGAAATTTTTATGAACGCAACATATTTCCTTTTAAATCCCGCTCCCGACACAACCCCCCCTTCAATAACGGAGGGACCTTCTTCACAGGTTAAAGATTGTTCTGCCGCTGTTTCTTGGAAGACAGACGAAGCGGCAAACTCCATAGTTGAGTATGGTTTGACTGATTCATACGGGATGTCTGTATCAAGCCAAAGTTTTGTGAAAGACCACCTTATTGATATTTCAAGTTTGAATCCTTCAACTCAATACCATTACAGAGTGCTTTCTTCTGATACAAAAGGAAATGGCCCAACGGCAAGTTCAGATTTGACTTTTACAACTTCTGCAGACTCTCCTCCCGTTATTGTTACTGGTCCCTCTGTTGTCTCTGTATCAAGTTCAACAGCAAAAATCGTATGGGAGAGCGATGAACCTGCAACATCCCTTGTTGAATACGGAACAAGCCAAAGTTACGGCAACAACGCATATTTAAGCGGATATTCCAAAATTCATGAAATTGTCATCAGCGGATTGACTCCAGAAACAACTTATCATTTCAGAGTTGTTTCAAGCGATGAATGCGGCAACGGGCCTACTTACTCCGGCGACAGCACATTTGTGACTTCAAGTCCCGCGCTTGACATTTCAGGGTGGACAATTAAGCAGTATAATTCTTCCCAGTCTTTTACCTTTCCTCAGGGAACTTTTATTCCCCAAAATGGATATTTGATTCTGGCAAGGAATGTAACAAGAAGCCAGTTTGAATCTCAATGGCCCTCAATGCCTGCGGAAACTGGCTTTGTGAACTCCAATCCAAACGGCAGTTGTCCTGACGGCTGTTTCCCTATGATAAACGGTTCAGAGATTTTTGAGTTATACGATTCTCAAAACAACCTGATTGACGGTCCAACTATTTCAATTTCGGCTTCTAATTCTTACCAAAGGAAAAACCCTTCAGATGACCCTTCGCTTTCAGCAAGTTGGAATACCCTTTCCCAGACAAGTGCCACTCCCGGAAGCGGGGCAGGAAATTTAAGCGGGGCAGGTGTCGTAATAAACGAAATGGCGGATAATTCAAGTTTCAGTTACGAATTCATTGAGTTGTTCAACGACGGCGGAAGTTCGGTTCCAGACACTATAGCCCCTGAAAAAGTTTCCGACCTTGCTGTCATTCCAGACACCAATAATTCTTTGAAGCTTGAATGGACTGCTCCCGGAGACGATGGAATGAGCGGCACTGCCACTTCTTATGAAATAAGATACAGTTTGTCTCCAATAAAAAATGACAACGATTTTAATTCTGCCACACTCGTCGCTTCTCCTCCCTCCCCTGCTGCTGGAGGGACAAAGCAGACATTTATTGTTAGCGGTTTGACAAATTCAGAAGTTTATTTCTTTGCCTTAAAAACATCAGACGAAGTTCCAAACCAAAGCGCTCTTTCAAACTGCTCTTGGGCTCTGGTTCAGGATGGCGGTTCTCAGCCAAATCCTGTAAACCATCTTTTAATAAGCCAAATAAGAGTATCAGGAAGCACAGATGATGTTGTAGAACTTTTCAATCCGACAACAAGTTCAATATCTTTAAGCGGGTATTCGATACAATATTTTGCTGCAAACAGCAATTTTGGTTTTAGGGTCAATTTAAATGCTTCAAAATCTGTTCCCGCACTTGGCTGGTATTTAATAGCAGGAAACGGTTACAGCGGCTCGCCGGCGGCGGATGATTCTCTTGGAACAGCAAACGCTTCAAGCACGGCAGGTCATCTTGCTTTGGTTCAATCAACATCAAACTCCTCTTGCAGCGCCTCAAACATTGTTGACAAAGTTGGATATGGAACATCTGCAACTTGTCCTGAAACATCACCTGCGACTCTTCCGGCAAGCGGAAATTCAATTAAAAGAAAACCCAATGATACAACCGGCAACGGACAAGACACAGACAACAACCAGAACGACTTTCTTTCCCCGTCAGCGCCCTCTTTCAGAAACTCTTCAAGCCCTCCGGCGACGCTTCCGCAGAATCTTGGGGTTGTTGGGAAAACCCTGTTTTTAAGCAAAGAGGGTTCTCAGACCCTTCTTGAATGGGGAAGAGCGGCTGGGGCAAGCGAATATCATATCTATTCAGGCGCTTCGCCCGATTTTATGAATAATCCTCCATCGCCAATTATACAAACCACAAACAGCGCAATCAATTCTGAAATTCCTTCGCCTGTTTTATATTTTGTTGTTCTTGCCGGCAACGGAAGCGATGAGTCTGAAGATTAAAAAAACCCTATTTGCTATTGCCCTTTTTGGGGCAATTCTTTCGGTGCAGATTATTTCACAGCAACCGCCGAAAATATCTGAGGAAATCCTTGCTGTTCAGATACATCAGTTGGTGAACGAAGAAAGGCAGAGGGCTGATCTCAATCCTCTTGAATGGAACGAAAAACTTGCGGCGGTGGCAAAACTTCACAGTGAAGATATGGCGAAAAACGGTTTTTTTGATTATATAAACCTTAAAGACGAAGACCCAATAAAAAGGGCGGAAAAATATGGAGTGAAATGCGCAAAGAACTTGGGCAGCGAGGTCGTTACAGGGATTGCGGAGAACCTTTTCAAAGACGCTCTTTTCACAATAGCAAAAACAACCAAAGAAAAAAAATATATTTACAAAACCTCAGAAGAGATTGCCCGATCAGTGATTCAGGGGCTAATGAAAAAAAGCGAAAACAGAAAGAACATTCTTGACAAAGAATATTTAAGCGAAGGCATAGGAGTTTCAATAGACAAAGAGGGGAATGTCTTTATAACGCAGGATTTCTGTATCGGCAATTTTGAACTTAAAGATGAGAATCAAAAACCGACCATTGACCCTCTTCTTCTTGCAAGAAAAATTCACGAACTTATCAATAAAGAGAGGGAAAAGAGAAGAATTAAAAAACTTAAATGGAATGAAGAACTTGAAAAGATCGCCCTTTCGCACAGCAGAGATATGGCAAAAAGAAACTATTTTGCCCATAAAACGCCCGAAGGAAAAGATCCATCAGACAGAGCGAAGGAAAGGGGATTTTTGTGTCAAAAAAAATATGGAAGTTACATAAGAAGCGGGATAGGCGAAAACATCTTTCAGAATCACATTTTCAAAAGCGCCACATACCTTGAAGACAGGGCATACTACGATTACAGAAGTTTTGATGAGATAGCCGAATCAACGGTAGAAGGGTGGATGAAGAGCGAAGGGCATAAAGAAAACATTTTGAATCCCGAATATGACAGCGAAGGAATAGGAGTGGTAATTTCTGAATCAGGTGAAATTTATATCACAGAAAATTTCTGTTGAAGGAGGAAATATGTCTGCAAAAATAATTGCCGCAAACTGGAAGATGTATAAAATTAAAAAAGATGTTGAGATATTTTTTGAAACTTGGAAAAGTTTTGATAAGTTGAAAAACGAAGTTGTTATAATTCCCCAAGCCCCCATTTTAGAATTTGTGAAAAGTTTTTTAAGTTACGAAAAACTTGGGGGGCAAAACTGCAGTAACAAAAAAGAAGGCGCTTTCACGGGAGAAGTATCCCCCTATCTTCTTAAAGATGTTGGATGTGAATATGTTTTAATCGGCCACTCGGAAAGAAGACACATTTTTGGCGAGAAGAACGAAATTATGGGTGGAAAGATAAAAAACGCTATGGAAGCGGGTTTGAGGGCTATTTACTGCGTTGGAGAAAAACTTGAAGAGAGAGAAGAAGGAAAAACAATAGATATAATTTTTGAACAATTAAGCGTTTTAAAAGAAATTTCTCAAAGCGGTTACGATATTGCTTACGAACCTGTTTGGGCTATCGGCACGGGAAAAGTCGCAAAGAAAGAAGATGCTTCTTATGTTCAGGGAAAAATTAAGGATTATCTTAGAGAGAGAGGCATAGGAAAAGATGCAAGAATCCTTTACGGTGGATCGGTCAAACCGGAAAATTCAGCGGAACTTCTTTC
>JAAZNT010000260.1 GCA_012798145.1 Thermoanaerobaculaceae bacterium
CAAAAAGAATACAACTGAAAGAATCAGAACCCAAAGGAAACCACCACACCAGCCAAGTGTCCAGCCCGCTTTTTCGCCCTTTCTTTCTCTCATTTGTTGCCCCCTTTTCTATTTTTTTCCGAAAAGAATTGAAATCGAATCGCCGTAAAGAACCTGCCATTCTTTGCTCTGCATCAATTCGGAAACAAGAAAATCGTCTGAAAATAGGAGAATATAATCGGGAGAGCCATTTTCCAACCTTTCTTTCCAGCCTTCTTTTGTGTCAACAGTGTCTCTCCAGTATTCAAGATATCCCTTTGGAAAAAGAAGAACCGCGGTCCTGCCGTCAATTGCTGTTTTGAAATCATTTGATGAGAAAACAAGAAAACCACCCCAGTCAAATTCATTAAAGATTTTTCCCTTGAGATTATTTTCTTTCATAAAGGCAACAGCACCAACGGGGTAATCTTCCCTGTAAACGGTGTCGGGGATATGAAGCGGGTTTGTCAATCTGTAAGAGAATGAAGAAATTGAAATCAAAACAAGGAGGGCAGCAAAGAGCGGAGATATTTTTTGTATCTGCTCTTTCTTTATTTTTAAGATTGAATATAGTTCGTTTAAAAGGAAAAAGAGAAGAGGCGCCGATGCGATAACAGAGAAGGGAAGTATTCTCACAGAATAGAAACCGAAAATTATTAAAGGAAGAGCCATTGCTGCCTGCGCAGGCTTAATTTTCTCGATAAAAAGAATTGAGAGGAAGATAAGGACAGCAAAAAAAATGTAAAAAATTAAGTTTGATACAAGAGGGTATTTCCAAACGGGAAGCCATTCAGAAACGAGCGTATCCTGTTTGTGAGAAAAAATTGTTCCGGCTGTTTGATAAATTTTTATTCCGAATGGATTAAGCAAAGTTGAAAGTGCGCAAAGAGGAACTGAAATAACCTGAAAAAGGTTATCTTTCGCAAAAAGCGGTGAAAAAGATTTTTCATTGTAAATTTGAGTCAATATGCTGAAAGAAACATACATTCCAAGCGCCATCAGTCCTAAACCGAAAAAAGCGTGTATATTAGACCAAAGAGCAAAAAGGAAAATGAGTGGAATTATTCTGTTTTGAGGGGATTTGTTTTCCAGAAAATAAATCAATACTGCGAGAAAAAGAAAAGAGAATAGTTGCGTCCTCATAAGGAAATATCTTCCCACAACTGCTATGATAATCGCTGTTGTCAGGAAAGATATAAAAATGTTTTCTCTTTTGATTGAAAGAAAAACAAACAGCGCTATCAAGGAGCAGACAAGCGATTTAAAATAAAACAAAAGAGAGATTCCGCCGATTTTATAAAGAAAAGCGTAAACTATTTGAACAAGCCACTGCTGATTTACCCATATTTGTCCTTCAAAAAGGTAATTCCAAGTATCGGGAAGAACAATTTTTTGGCTATCCAAAATATCTTTTCCCGCTCTAATGTGCCAAAATAAATCAGGGTCAACCATTCCTTGAAGAAGGGAAATACAAAAAACAGCAGCAAGAAACAAAATCAAAAAAAACTTTTCATTCTTATTCATTTTTCACCAAGTAAATCATTTTCATCTTGTGTGCGCATCTCTTTTGGAATTTTTCTCAAAATTTCTTTCGCCTTCTCAATTTCTCCCATTCTTCCGTAAATTTGGTAATGGAGACGGTATGCGGGGTAAAAAGTGGGATAAGCCCTGTTCAAATCTTCAAGGACAAACAAGGCATCCTCAAATTTTCCTGAAGTCATTGCTGTGTAAGCGTAATTCATTCTTGGATAAAGGTCTCTGGGTGAAAGTTTCATTGATTCAAGGTAGGAATTTAGCGCCTCATCATATTTTTCAAGGTTGGTGTAAGCGACTCCGAGGTCATTGTAAACTTGCGCTGATTTTTTGACCTTCAACGCCGCCTCAAAAGATTCAACCGCCTTTTGCGGTTCTTTAAAGTCAAGAAGAATTCTTCCTTTGTCTCTCCAACCTTCAAAAAAGAGTGGCTCATCTTTCAATATTTCATCTATTTCGGCAAGAGCGGCTTTTCTTTGTTCAATGTCCTGAGGCATAACAAGGTAAGGACTGTAATTGTTTAGCGGTTTGATTTTGGGGTTTTCTCTCAGGAAACTTTCTTTTGCAAAAAGCGCATATTCCTTTCCGCACCATAAAAGGAAATAACCTTTTTTATACTGCCTAAGATTTTGGTTTTGTGGATAGTTTGCTCTTAAAAGAACCAGATCTCCCTCTAAGACTTCATATCCAATAAGCGGGGGCATCAAAGGAAGAGTTTTGTAATAAGTCAGAAGTTCAGAAAAATTCTCTTTTGGTTTTAGCGTGCACCCTCTTTTTGAAAATTTGCTTTTTATTTGATAATAAAGTTCAGGAGCCGTTACAATCGAATAATCCTTTTTTTCAATCTTCTCGAAAATTTTCTCAACCCCTTTTGGAATTGCTGGAGTTAAAGGTGGAAAAACAATAAAAACAAGGAAAGGAACTGCAAAAAGGAAAGCCATTCCTTTTTTGAAATTTTCTTTGTTGAAAAGCAATGAGATAAAGAGGATAGAGGAAAGAGGGTTAAAAAGATATGAAATTGCCGCAGACAAAATTTTCAGAAAAGAATTTCCCTCATCAAAAAGCAAAACAATAAGGCAAATTGAGAAAAACCAGAAAGGAGGAGAAAAAAGGGAAATAGGTGAATAGGGTGGAAATGAAGAAGCGGAAAGCAAAAATGGAGAAAAGAGGTCTCCCTTGAAAAGAGAAACCAGAAAGGGTGGAGAAAAAATGCCAAAAAGTGGATAAAAACTTCCATTTTTTGGTCCTTTGATAACAATTCTCATAATAAACGATAAAACAATTGCGGGAAGTGCAAGTTTTGAAACAAATCCAATCAGAAGGGAAGATAAAACAACAGCCCACAAGGGCGCAATGGAAGCGCAAAGGACGAGAGGAAAAAGTAGTGATTCGGCGTTTTGGGGCATAATAAAAACAAGAACAAAAGAAACAAAAGCCAAAGCCAAACTCTTTCTTGCGAAAAATAGCAAAGAGATAGCGGTGACTATTTTAATGAAATAGGGGAAAAACGCCCCTAAACTTCCTTCGAAAAAAGAGGAAAGACCTCCCAGAGAAAAAAATTGTTCTCCTTCATAAATAGTTAAATAAGAAGGAAAAAAATAAATTGAAACAAATGCAGAAATAATTAATGCAAATAAAACAGAAATTAAAAAAAGTCTCTCTTTCATAAGAAAAGAGTTTAAGTGATTAAGATTTTTTTTGCAAGAGCGGGAGTTTAATAAAGCGCAAATCAGAAAAAAAGTGGTAATAGCCTATTTATAAGTGAGGGGCGGTTTGTTCTTATTATAAGGGGTCTTGCATTGAAATTTTTTTTGTGGTATATTTATATGGCTTAGCCCAGAATGGTGGGCTAACTGCCGATGTAGCTCAACGGTAGAGCAGCGGATTTGTAATCCGTTGGTTGGAGGTTCAAGTCCTCTCATCGGCTCCAGATCGCGATGACAGGTAACCGGGTTTTATCCCTAATACTCCAAGGTGGAGGGGTTCCCGAGCGGTCAAAGGGAGCAGACTGTAAATCTGCCGGCCATGCGCCTACGTAGGTTCGATTCCTACCCCCTCCACCACTTAAAAATTTGGAAACCGGAGTTTCAGAAAATTCTGGTTTTGTTTTTGGAGGATAGAATGTTTTTTTTAAGCGGGTGTAGCTCAGTTGGTAGAGCATCAGCC
>JAAZNT010000261.1 GCA_012798145.1 Thermoanaerobaculaceae bacterium
AAAAAGGCTACTGCGCCAGCGGGAAAAAAGCGATAGTTGCCTCTTACTGTGTTCACAGAGGAGAAGAGCCGTCAATTAGCGGAGAAAGAGGTTCGGGAACCATTTTCTTTGCCCGTTGCAACCTCTCCTGCGTTTACTGTCAGAACTATGAGATAAGTCAAGAATGGGAAGGAGATTCTGGAGAGATAGAGCCAGAGGGGCTTGCCGAAGTATATCTTGAACTTGAGTCAAGAAAAGTCCACAACATAAATTGGGTAAGCCCAAGCCACATTGTTCCTCAGGCGGTTGAAGCCCTTTGCATAGCGGCAAAAAAAGGGCTTTCAATTCCCATCGTCTACAATTCAAATGGATACGATTCGGTTGATACATTGAAACTGCTTGAAGGAATAGTTGACATTTATATGCCCGATTTTAAATATTTTGATGATGAAGCGGCGAAACAACTTTCTGATGCTCCGGCTTATCCCCATTTTGCCAAAAAAGCGATCCAAGAGATGTGGAGACAGGTTGGAGAATTGAAATTGGATAAAGACGGGACGGCGATAAAAGGGCTTTTAATTCGCCATCTTGTTCTTCCAAATGGCTTTTCGCAAAGCGAGGAAGTAATAAAATATATTTCTGAAGAAATAAGCCCAAAAGCAGCATTAAGTTTAATGTCTCAATATTATCCTGCTCATAAAGCTCGCCTTTACGAAAGAATAAGCAGGCCTATAACAGCGGAAGAATACCAAAAAGCGCTTAACGCCCTTGACGAGTCGGGGATAACAGAGGGCTTCGTTCAGGAACTTTCCTCTTACCAAAACTACCGCCCTGACTTTTCAAAAAAGGGACATCCTTTTGAAGAGTGATTAGTTTTAATCCTAACTGATAACAAATTTCTTTTTAATGTATAATATCTGCTTTGTGGAGGTTTGTTATGGCAGAAAAGAAAGAAGAGAGGGGAATTACAAAAAGAAGCGAAGATTACAGCGAATGGTATCAGGATATTGTTTTGAAAGCGGAGCTTGCCGATTATTCTCCTGTCAAGGGGTGTATGGTTATAAGACCCAACGGATTCAGAATTTGGGAAAAGATGAGAGATGCCCTTGATGCAATGTTCAAAGAAACCGGACACAAAAACGCATATTTTCCGATTTTCATTCCATTATCATTTCTTTCAAAAGAGGCAGAGCATGTTGAAGGCTTTGCCAAAGAATGCGCTGTTGTCACTCACCATCGTCTTGGAGCAAAAGAGGGCGGGGGAGTGGAGCCGACTCCCGACAGCAAACTTGAAGAGCCGTTGATTGTAAGGCCCACTTCAGAAACGATTATGTATTCAATGTATTCAAAGTGGATAAAAAGCTACAGAGACCTTCCCCTTCTCTTAAATCAATGGGCTAATGTTGTTAGATGGGAGATGAGAACACGCCTCTTTTTGAGGACAACAGAATTTCTTTGGCAGGAAGGGCATACAGCCCACGCCACCCACGAAGATGCTTGGGAAGAGGTTTTGAAGATTCTTGATATTTACGCAAAGTTTTCAGAGGAATGGATGGCTGTTCCCGTTTTCAAAGGGGTAAAAAGCGATTCAGAAAAATTTGCAGGCGCCTTAAAAACAACCTGCATTGAAGCGATGATGCAGGACGGCAAAGCGCTTCAGGCGGGAACGAGCCACGACCTTGGACAGAACTTTGCAAAAGCGTTCAATGTCAGGTTCCAGAACGAAAAAGGCGATTGGGATTACTGCTGGCAGACAAGTTGGGGAGTTTCAACCCGTCTCATAGGCGCTTTGATTATGTCACACTCCGACGACAAAGGTTTGATTCTTCCGCCAAAACTTGCGCCTATCCAATTTGTCATAGTTCCAATTTTCAGAAATGAGGAACAGAAATCAGAAATTATGGCAAAAGCGCAAAGGATAGAGTCTTCCCTCAAAGAAAACGGCTTTGAGTGCGAAATTGACGCAAGAGAGAATCTTTCGCCCGGCTTTAAATACAACGAATGGGAGCTTAAAGGGGTGCCGATAAGAATAGAAATAGGTCCCAAAGACCTTGAAAAGGGGGTCTGTCAATTTGTTCCAAGAATTTCTTTAAGCGGAGACGAACTTGAAAAACCTTTAAGGATAGAAGCGTCTCTTGAAAGCGTAGTTCAAAAAGCGAAAGAGATTCTTTCAGACTTTCAGGAAGCGCTCTTTAAAAGGGCTTTGAAATTCAGAGAGTCCAGAACCTATGAAATTGAATCATACAATCTTTTCAAAGAGAAGATTGAAGGAGGAGGTTTCTTCTGGGCTTTCTACTGCGGTAACAGCAAATGCGAAGAAAAAGTCAAAGAGGAGACAAAAGCGACTTTAAGACTTATGCCCTTTGAAGAAGAAAAGGAAGAGCGTCCCTGCTTTGTCTGCGGAGAAAAATCAAAGATAAAAGCCCTTTGGGCGCGAGCGTATTGATAGAAGAAAAAATTTACAAGCAGAGTAAATGTTCCCCCTC
>JAAZNT010000262.1 GCA_012798145.1 Thermoanaerobaculaceae bacterium
TGGCTTGGTTTAATTGAGATTGAGGCATAATTCCTTTCTTTGATAGCATCAAGGGTTTTTTCATAAGCCGAAACAGATGTTAGGACTTTTTCTTTAGTCTTTTCTGCTTCTCCAAGAAGATCCACAGTGGAAAGAATCCTTTTTTCTCTAAAAAGAGAATCCACAGCGTTTAGCGCTTTCTCAAGACTGTCACCAGAAACATAAGGCGATGCGAAAATTTTCACAAGCGGAGCGGGTATTGAGTTTGCAACAAACTTTTTTAATTCGTACATCATTCTATCCCCCTAAAAAATTCAACTATTATTTTATCACAAAATGAAGTTGAAAAAGTTTATGTTTTATGGTGAACTTTTATATTGAAGGAGGAGATTATGGAATATAGAAAACTTGGAAAGACAAACCTTGATGTTTCGGTAATAGGTTTTGGCGCTTGGGCTATCGGTGGAGACTTGTGGGGACATCAGGACGACGAAGAAAGCATTAAGGCGCTCAGAAAATCTGTTGAATTGGGGTGTAATTTTATAGATACTGCTGCTGTTTACGGTATTGGACATAGCGAGGAAGTCGTATCGCGATTTCTGAAAGAAACCAAAAGTGAAATTCTCATTGCAACAAAAGTTCCCCCGAAAAACTTCAGGTGGCCAGCAAAAAAGGGAACTCCAATTAATGAAGCTTTTCCGAAAGATTGGATCATATCTGAAACTGAAAAAAGTTTAAAAAGGTTAAAAAAGGAGTATGTTGACCTTCAGCAGATTCATGTTTGGACAGAAGAATGGATTGATTGCGACGAATGGCTTTCCGCGCTGGTAAAACTTAAAGAACAGGGGAAAATCAGATTTTATGGGGTTTCTATAAACGCTTTTGATGCAAACAGCGGAGTTGAACTTTGCAAAAGAGAAGTTGTGGACACAATTCAAGTGGTCTACAACATTTTTGAACAGGCGCCAGAGGATAACCTTTTTCCTGAGGCGATAAAACACAACATAGGCATAATAGCCAGAGTTCCGCTTGACGAATCAAGTTTGACAGGAAAATTGACCAAAGAGACAAAATTTGATCCTGATGATTTCCGCTCCCGTTATTTTAAGGGTGAAAGATTGATTGAAACAGTTGAAAGAGTTGAAAGAGTAAAGCAGGTTGCTGAAAAAAATAAAATTTCTCTTGTTGAACTTGCTTTAAGATTTTCTTTTTCTCACCCTGCCGTGTCAACTTCAATACCGGGCATAAGAAATATAAATCAGGCTGAAATGAATATCTCCTCAGGAAGCAAGGGAAAACTTACTGAGGAGATTCTTTGCGAACTAAAAAAACACAGATGGGACAGGGATTGGAGGATATAATTTATTTCACTGACATTAAAAAGTTGTTTAACCCCATCTGGTTAATTTGATCAAGTTGGGCTTCAACATTATCAAGATGCTTTTCTTCATCGTTTAATATTTTTATAAGAAGGTCTCTGGTTCCATGGTCAAGTTCTTTGCCACAAAGATCTATGGCTTCGTTGTAGAGCTTGACTGCATCTTCTTCAGAAGCTAAGTCAAGTTTGAGCATATCCAACACATTTTTCCCCGGTTTGAATGGATTTAACTTGTAAACATTTGGATGCCCTTCAAGATAAATTATTCTTCCGATAAGAATCTCTGCGTGGCGCATTTCATCAATTGATTGCTTTTCAAAAAATTCATGAAGTTTTGAATAACCCCAATTGTCGCACATTTCACCGTGAAGCATATAATGGTTTATAGCGGTCAATTCCTCTGTTAAAAGATGGTTCAACGATTTGATTACTTTGTCTTTTCCTTTCATATTAACCTCCTTCTCAAAATTTATTTTAACACAAACCAGATTGTTTTAACAAAACTAACTCCTCTTTATTCAACCCAGATTCGTTAAAAAAACTTCAACAAGTGATCAGAGATTGGTTAGGAAAAATGAAATTTTGCAAGAAGATTTCTGATTATGTTTCAGGTTGCCGAAGGCAAACTGCCTGCCGCTTGTTTGGTTGGTTATCTTCCATTTTCTCAAATGAAAGTCCTTAGGGAAATTTCTTCTATTGACAAATCTGGGTTCAAAAAAAATTTTTTTATCGTTGAATGTCATTAAGCAAGTCTTCAACAAGGGGAAGCAAATAAATCTTGGTATCGTTCCCAAGATGCATTTGTGGGTAAATATTTTCTTTTATTTTGGTCAAAATCGCTATCGCTTCGTCCTTTCTCTCAAGTCTTATAAGAGCAACTCCTTTCAGATATTGTATAGTAGGAGAAAGAAAATCAATTTCGCTTTCGAGATTGATCTTTTCAAGGACTGAAAGCGCTTTTTCGTTCCATCCGAGAGCGAGTTCTGAAATTGCAAGATTGATTTCAGCAATATTTTTTTCTTTTGCTGTTTCGCTGGATATAGAGGATTGCCTGCTTAATAGATAATTCCTGCGGGAGAGATTCTCTTCTTCGGGCATAATTTTGATTAAATGCATCTTTTGAAGTTCAAAGTCAATATTGCTTGGCCCCCTTTGAACGGAAACTTTAACTATCATCTCGCTTTGATCCACTGCGGATAAAAAATCATCCAAAGAGGAGATCCTTTTTCCATTTACGCTTAATATTTTATCGCCGATTTTTAGTTTTGTGCTAAAGTCAACACAATCTGCTACTAAAACATCCTTGCTTTTTTCATTATAATAAACACTAAATCCAAGCGTTGTCTCGCTATCTTTTTTGTCAAATTTTTTAA
>JAAZNT010000014.1 GCA_012798145.1 Thermoanaerobaculaceae bacterium
CAGAGAGGAAGAACTCCGAAATTGTATTCTCTGTTTGCGATACGGGATGCGGGATAGAAGAAGCTGAGTTTGAAAAAATATTTCAGCCATTCAGAAGAGGTAAAAGTGCTGGAAAGAGATCCCCCGGTTTCGGGCTCGGACTTTCGATCGCAAAAAAACTCGCTTCTCTCCTGAAGGGCGAAATTAAAATGGAGTCAGAAGTAAAGAAGGGCTCAACTTTTTCCCTTAAAATTCCAATTTATGAAGAATAGGAGATGTGAAAGAGTAAAAATCACTTTAAAAAAGAGCAGCGGCTTTTTTTTAAAGCACAACCTTTTTTCTGTTATGCATCTCTATTCTGATGGAAGCAAAAGCAAAAAATACAGTTATGAATTGGTTTCAAGAAAAGGAACGGACAGCGTTGTCGTTCTTTTATACTTTATTAGAAATGGAGAGGTTTTTGTCGGGTTAAAAGAAGAGGCAAGACTGGCAAAAGTTTTGCGAAACCTTGAAAATAAACAGGCTTCTTTTCCAATCAAAGATTGTTATCTTCTTGAAGCGGTTGCGGGAAGTCTTGAGCCAAATGAAAAAAAACTCAAGCAAATAAAAAAGAGAGCCAAAACAGAAACGCTTGAAGAATCTGGATATGATGTCAAAATTGATAACATAATCTCTTTAGGAAAACCGTTCTTTTCATCTCCGGGGCAGTCAACGGAAAAAATTTATCCGTTTGCTGTCAAAATTGAAAAAGAGCGTCACAATAAAGCCATTGGAGATGGCTCTCTTCTTGAAAAAGAAAGCTGCGAAATGAAGTTTTTTCCTCTGAAAAAAGCATTTAAAATGATTGAGCAAGGCAGAATTGAAGACGCAAAAACAGAAATCTCAATCCATCGCTTGTTTTTAAAACTCAATTTATTGTAAAATCTCACGATTTACGAATATTTTTTTGCTTTTTTTGTTTTTTGTTCAGGAGGCAGAAATGGTAAACAGAGTTTGCAGTATTCTCAATATCAAATATCCTATTCTTCAGGGAGGAATGACATGGATTTCTGAGCCGGTGCTGGCTTCTTCCTTTTCCAACGCTGGAGGATTGGGGACGCTTGCCGCAGGAAATATGACTCCTGAACTTTTACTTCAGGATATTGTAAGGACAAGGACTTTAACGGAAAAACCATTTGCTGTAAATCTAATACTTCTTTCCCCCCATTTTTTAGGATGTCTTGAAGTTGTCATAAAAGAAAAAGTTCCTGTAGTAACCTTTGGCGGCGGGAACTCTTCTCCTTACATTCCAAGATTGAAAGAAGCGGGAATTAAAGTTGTTCCGGTGACAAACTCCGTCGCTCTCGGAAGAAGACTTGAAAGGGCAGGCGCAGATGCGATAATAGCTGAGGGACAGGAATCGGGGGGACACATCGGAGAAACATCAACAATGCCGCTTATTCCCCAGATGGTTGACGCTGTAAAAATTCCTGTAATCGCAGCAGGAGGTGTGGGAGACGGTAGGGGAATGGCGGCGGCTTTTGCTTTGGGAGCTGAAGGTGTTCAGATTGGAACTGTAGTGGTTGTCGCTGATGAATCAAGGGCGCACCAGAATTATAAGAATGCGATTTTAAGAGCCAAAGATAGAGACACCGCAGTTACTGGTAGAAGCATCAACAAGCCCGTGAGAGCGCTAAAAAATATGCTCACTCAGGAATTCAAAAGACTTGAAAAAATGAACGCACCTTGGGAAGAAATAGAAAACCTTGCGGTGGGAAGTTTGCGAAAAGCGGTGATGGATGGAGACATAATTCACGGTTCCGTTATGATGGGGGAGGTCGCAGGGCTTGTCAAAAAGGGCGGAAGAGTGAAAGAGATAATTGAAAGAATGATTGAAGAATGCAACGGGACA
>JAAZNT010000263.1 GCA_012798145.1 Thermoanaerobaculaceae bacterium
CTTTCTGATTTCACTATCATGGGATTTTCAACATACAATATAAGCTGGTCGGAGGCAAACTCTAGTGAAATAACTATCTGGCAAGCCCGGGAGTAATCAATTCCATGTTTGAATGCATTTTCAATAAAGGGAAGTAGCAACATGGGCTCAATGACTTGATTAGCTAATTTTCCCGATATGTTGAACTGAATATTTACGTTTTTCTGAAACCTTAATTTCTGCAAATCGAGGTAGTTTTTTATGTATTCAATTTCATCCTTCAAAAAAACAAATGGTTGTTCAGAATGATAAATGATATAGCGCATTAAACCGGAGAGTTTCAGAATTGCATCAGTTGTGAGATCTGATTTCTTACTGGCAAGCGAGTAAATAGTGTTGAGAGTATTGAAAAAAAAATGAGGATTAATTTGTGAACGAAGTAGTGCTAGCTCTGCAGTAAGTTTTTGATTCTGGATCTCTTTGATTTTTTTCTCATCCTGATACCATTGTTCAGTAATTTTAAGGCTAGTGCTTACTGCCAGTACAAGGGTCACAAATATTATTCCCCTTAAACCTTCACCTACTCTCATTCTTTCCGGTGGGATGCGAAACGGTGCAGGATTTCCGTTATGTGGAAGTGCCCTCGGAGGTAAAGGCTGAACCTGGTTACGTAATATGAATCTTCTTCCATATTTATTTTCCAGATATATATTCAGAAAAAATCCGGTAACAAGCAATGCCAAAACAAATAAAAAAAAGATCAAAATTTTCCTTTTTGCCAGAAACTTAGGAACAAGGAAAAGATAATTTGTGTAAAAGACAATAATCATAGAAATCCATAATACCCACTCTTTTTCTGTATGTATCCTTTCAACAGGCCTTGGTATAAAAATGCGGGGGATAAAGAATAGCACAATCCACATGAGAATGTGGATTGCAGGAACAATATAATACTTCCTGAAGTGTATTGATTTAATTCTAGAAACCTTCATGAAAAGGCAAAGTTTTAAAATTTATATAGCATATTTTTGAAAGAATCGATTAAGACCTTTTTTTTATAGATGAAAAAGGCAATTGTTCTGATATTCAAAAATTTGAGCAAGCACGGTTGTGTCGATTCTTTCTAAGAATAAAGGATTTTGATGCAGGCTTTGAGTTTATCTGTCAATAAGTTTTGCAAAGGTTTCAGAGTATCTTTCTCCTACAGGTTTGATTTTTTTAGCCTCAGCTTCAATCAGCTGCAAGTCTTCCGGGGCTAGTTCCACCTGGGATGCCCCAAGGTTTTCAATCAACCGTTCTTCTTTTGTGGTTCCCGGAATTGGTACGATAAAGGGTTTCCGGGCAAGCAACCAGGCCAGAGCTACCTGGGCAGGCGTAGCATTTTTACGCTGGGCCATTTCTTTGATCAGTTCAACAAAGACCATATTTGCTTTCCTGTTCTCTCCATTGAGCCTTGGTACTGTACTACGGAAATCGCTGCTGTCAAAGGTTGTGTGTTCATCAATTTTTCCCGTAAGAAAACCTTTGCCGAGCGGGCTGAAGGGAACAAAACCTATTCCAAGTTCTTCCAACAGGGGAATA
>JAAZNT010000264.1 GCA_012798145.1 Thermoanaerobaculaceae bacterium
ACATAAGTTTCGCAAACTCCTCCGCTTCAAGGTCTTTAAAAAGGTATATGTCGTGAGGACTGTTCTCCATAATTTTAACCTCCTAACAACAAATATTATCTGTTTTTATCCCAATAGTCAATTTTTTTGTATAATAGTTCTATGGTTATTTCAATCAGCAGAAGAAGCGACATTCTCTCTTACCACCCCGATTTTCTTGAGAAGATTTTTAAGGAAGGATACTTGGAGATTGAAAATCCCTTCAATCCTAAGCAGAAAAAGAGAGTGTCGCTTTTGAGAAAAGATGTTACCGCCCTTGTCTTCTGGACAAGAAACGCAATTCCCTCGCTTCCCCTTTTAAGAAAACTTGAAAAAGAAAATTACCCTTTTTATCTGATGATCTCCTACACCGCATACCCTAAAATTCTTGAGCCGAACGCTCCCGATTTTGAAACGGCTCACAAAAACTTCTCAGAATTGTCCCGACTCTTTTCACAAGAGCGCGTTGTGTTAAGATACGACCCAATTGTTTTTTCAAACATAACCGACGAAAAATTCCACCTTAAAAATTTTGAAGAAATCGCAAAGAGATTTCACAGATACACAAAGAGGGTGATTGTAAGCCTTTTTGACCCTTACAAATTCGCTGTCAAAAGGATGGAAAAAATTGAGGAATTAAAACTTCTTAATTTAAAAGAAGAGCAGACTCTTGAAGTTCTCTCAAAAATCAAAGAAATATCAGAAAGATATTGTCTTGAAATCCAATCCTGCTGCGAAGGAGAAGTTTTTCAAAAAGCGGGGATAAAAAAAGGCGCCTGCATAGACTTTGAACTTTTGAACAAACTTTTCTCCCTTGAGATAAAATACGAAAAAGACAAAAATCAGAGAAAAGAGTGCCTCTGCCAGAAAAGCGTTGACATCGGCAAATACAACACCTGCCTCTCAAACTGCCTTTACTGTTATGCAAACAGAATTCCTTTTTAAATCTTGTATCCCTGTTCTCTGAGGAAGTTGACCAAGCGCCACGCTCTTTTTGAGGAACTTTCTATTTTGATCGGAAGGTCAAGGGAGGCGCCGATTTCAATTACGGGAACGAGAATGTCAAGATCGGGACCCGACATTGATGAGGAGACGCAAAGGCGCAGCGGGTGGTAGAGGTTTTTGCCTTTGACTTTGAGTTCATTTTTAATTTCGTTGACAAGTTCGATGTATTTTTCTCTTGTGGTTAAATCTCTGTTTTCAGATTTGACTGCATAGGCGAGAATGACTTTCAGGCACTCTTCCTCCTCAAGAACCGCCCTTCCTTCGTCGTCAATCGCCGAAGGGTCATATTCAAAAACTGTTTTTGATTGGGAAACGACATCGCTTAAAAGTGTTACTCTCTTCTGGATAAGTTCGCAGAGTTTCAAAAACCAATTTTGGATATTTTCGTCAAATTCTTTTGGAATGATCTCCTCTTTTTCAAAGTAGGGTTTTGCCTTCTCTGCAAAATCTTTAATGTCGAGGGAGATTATGTGCTGTTTGTTGATGTATCTGAATTTGTTTTCGTCAAAAACCGCCGCTGATTTGTTTATCCTGTCAAGGGAAAATCTTTCCATAAGTTCTTCAATTTTTAAAATTTCTCTTTCATCGGGGTCTGACCAGCCAAGAAGTGCAAGGGCGTTGAAAAGCGCTTCGCTTAAAAAACCTTTTTCTCTGAAAGCGGCAAGGGAAACATCTCCGTGCCTTTTGGAAAGTTTGGAGTTGTCGGGTCCTAAAATCATTGAAAAATGGCCGAAGCGCGGTTTCTCGTAGCCAAACATATCGTAAAGAATTATCTGTTTTGGGGTGTTTGAAAGATGGTCTTCACCGCGAAGGACATCAGTTATTTTCATCAGGTAGTCGTCTATGACGACTGCAAAATTGTATGTCGGGGATAAATCCTGTCTGACAATTATGAAATCTCCAAAAAGGTCTGTGTGGATGGAGACATTTCCTCTGATTAAATCGTTGAAGGAAACGGTGTGCGGAGTGATTTTCAATCTGAAAGAGGGCTTGATGTTGGCGGCTTCTTTTTCTTTCCTCTCTTTTTCTGTCAAATTTCTGCAGGTTCCGGGGTAGATGAAATTGCGCCCTTTTTCCCTTGCTTCCTCTCTTAGTCTGTCAAGACTCTCTTTGTCGCAGTAGCAGGGATACGCTTTGCCTTCTTTTACGAGTTTTTCAAGATGTTCTTTGTAAATATGGTATCTTTCTGTCTGTCTGTATGGACCATAATTTCCGCCGACTTCAGGCCCTTCGTCCCATTGTATTCCGAGCCATTTAAGGTCGCTTATGAGATTTTTTACGCTCTCTTCGGTTGACCTTTCGGCGTCGGTGTCTTCAAGTCTTAAAATGAATTTTCCGCCTTTGTTCCTTGCGTAAAGATAATTAAAGATTGCTGTTCTTACATTTCCAAGGTGGAGTTTGCCTGTCGGCGATGGGGCGAAGCGGACTCTTACTGACATTTATTCATCCTTTTCATATTTTTCAATTTCCTGCATTATTACGCTTCTTGAAAGCGGGTGAAGGGAATCTTTTGTCTTTTCAAAGATCTCCCTTGCCATCTCTCTTGTTCTTTTATTTCGCCCCATCGCTTTATAGATAGGCCTTATGTATTTCATCCTTCCAACTTCCGAAAGGAACGCTTTGGTTTGCGGGAAAGCGGGCTCGTAATCTGAACTTGCCGAAATGATGAGATATTCGGTGAGAATTTCAGAATTTGTAACCTCTTTCAGATTAAAATTGGCGACAAGAAAATCAAGTTGCTCTGTGTTTAAAACTCTCGGCAACCCTTGGAAGTAGACAAGTTTTTCACTCGGGTTCATTGATGCGATCTCTTCAGGTGTTGGATATGTTCCAAATTTGAATCCAGAAGAGAGGTTTGTGATAAATTCAAGTCTTGACGAAACAACTTTTGGGCAATTATCAGGAATGCCGGGCGAGTAAAGCCATTTGTCCGCCGAAACTTTTTCAAGAAGATTCGGGAAGTGCGCTTCGATGAAAGAGCAGAGTTCTTTTGTGTCTATTGAAGTAAATCTGTATTTTTCAATGTAAGCCCTTATGAATCTGTCAAAGGATGCTCTTGAAACAGTTTCCTCGAGAAGGCGCAAAAAGAGACTTCCTTTTTCATAGGGGATTTCAGAGAAAACATCGTCGGGGTCAACATCTTCAAGGTTTGTTACAAGGCAGGTAAAAGGAGAGTTTTCTCCGAATCTATCAATCGCTGATTTTAGTGCGTTGAAACCTTGGGCGTATGCCATAACCGACGCTTCAACTCCGTAAATCGCTTCAACTATTCTTCTTTCAGCCCAGACTGTAAAGCCCTCGTTAATCCAGAAATGCTGGGCGTTGAGATTTGTTACAAGGTTGCCCGTCCAAGAGTGGGCAAGTTCGTGAATCACCACTGAAACCAAGGATCTGTCTCCGGCGATTAAAGTGGGAGTAATGAAAGTGAGTCTCGGATTTTCCATACCTCCATAAGGGAAAGAGGGAGGAAGAACAAGCAGATCGTATCTTTCCCATTCGTAGGGTCCAAAAAGAGACTCCGCCTTTTTTATCATCTCCTCAATTTCTTCAAATTCATAAGCCGCTTTTTCAACGATCTCCGGCTCCGCCCAGATTTTTGACCTTGAACTTAAATCTTTTGATGTGATTCTTCCGACAGCAAAGGCGAAAAGGTAAGGTGGAATCGGCTGGGGCATTTTGAAGCAGAATGTTTTTTCGCCTTTATCTTTGTCTTCTAAGACTTCTGAAGCGCCTGCAGCCATTACAGCGGTAAGGTCTGAAGGGACTGTCAATTCTGCAGTGTAAGTGATTCTTACAGAAGGTGAATCTTGAAGTGGGACAAGAGACCTTGCGTGGTGCGGCTGACATTGGGTAAAGAGGAATGGCTTTTGTTTCCCTTTTGTCTGCTCCGGCTTGAGCCATTGAAGTGCGGTTGAATCTTTTTCAACCTCGTATTCAATTACAGCGCTTTTTGAGGGCTTTTGGAAATCAATTTCAAAAAGGTTTCCGAGGACTTTGTCTTTTGGATGAACTTTAAAATGTAAGGGTGAGCCGTCTTCGTATGATACAGATTTGATAATAAGGTCTCTTGAGTCAAGCCGAAGCGTTCCTGTAACTTCTTTTTCAAAGAATAGAACAACTTTGCAGAACAGTTTGGTTTTTTCAAAATCAATTTTTGCTTTGAGGTTGAAAGAGGTGATTTTCGGTTGAGAATTGTCATAATAAGAATGGGGATCAATCTTTGCCATTTTAAAGAATCCTTTCTAAAGAAAAAATTCAAAAGACAATGATAATTCAAATTCTTTTTCTTGGCAAATTAAAAAAGAAATTAAAAGGTTTTTTAAAGGAAATTTCTTATTTCAAATTTTTTTTCATTTCTTTGATTATTGTTTTGAGGACTTCAATTCTTGCGAAATTTTTGTCGTTTGCGGGGATGACAAACCAAGGGGCGAAAGGAAGCGAGGTTTTCTCAAACATCTCAACGGCGCACGCTTCATAAGAGCGGAACCTTGCCCTGTTTCTCCAGTCTTCTTCAGTTATTTTGTATTGTTTGTAAGGTGTGGTCTGTCTTTCTTTAAACCTTTTCAGTTGTTCGGAAGGAGTTATTGAAAGGTAGAATTTCAGGATAATTATTCCAAAATCAAAAAGTTCCTTTTCAAATTGTGCAATTTCAGAATATGCCCTTTTCCATTCGTCATCAGTGCAGAAACCTTCTATTTTCTCAACAAGCACTCTTCCATACCAGGATCTGTCGTAAATAGTTATTTTGTCCTTTCTTGGAAGGTGTCTCCAAAAGCGCCAAAGATAGGGCCTTGCTTTTTCTTCATCGGTTGGGGCTGCGACAGAGATCACCCTGTAATCTTTTGCATTCAGCGCCCCTGTTATTCTTCTTATTGTTCCGCCTTTGCCAGCGGCGTCTGGCCCTTCAAAAACAAGTATTAGAGATTTATCCTTTTTCTGCATCTTCTGGACGCTTTGGTAAAGTTTTTTTTGCAGAATAGGAAGTTTTTTCTCATACTCTTTTTCTTCAATTTTTTTGCTGTAGTCAAGGGTTGTGAAAATGTTGTTCAGGGGAGGTTCAAATTTTCTTGGCTTCAAAGGAGGAGCGGATTCATTTTTCTTCTCTTCAATTCCGTCTTTCAACCTGCCGATTATGGTTTTAGCGACAGTTATATTTCTGTATCTGAAGTCTTCCGCCTCCACAACAAACCAAGGGGCTTCTTTTGTGTTTGTTTTTCCCAATGCTGTTTCTGAAACCTCTCTGAACTTATCGTATTTCTTTACAAATTTCCAATCATTTTTTGAAATTCTCCAGTTTTGAAGAGGATCATTTTCAAGTTTTTTCATTCTTTTTATAAGGAGGTCTTTTTTGATATGGAGCCACAGTTTGATAAGAATTACGCCCTCTTTTGCCAGCATACTTTCAAAAGAAACTATCTCTTCAAGGTGTTCTTGAAAATCGGACTCTTTTATTTCTTTAAATGTCTTTTGAACTATCGGCTGTGTGTACCACGAACCAAGAAGAATAGCCATCCTGCCTTTAGGAGGAATCAATCTCCAGAACTTCCACATATAAGGTCTTTCAATTTCCTCGTCTGAAGGCTTGTCAAGAGCATGGGTTTCCACGCCCCTTGCGTCAATCCATTCAAGCAGTTGATTTACTGTTTCGGTTTTTCCTGCGCCTTCCACTCCGCCTATTATAATTATTGTGGAGCACTTGCTTAAAGCGAGCTGTTTTTGGGTTTCAAGAAGCTCTTCTCTGAGCGCAGTAACATCTTTCTTATACTTTTCTTTTGAAATGGAATTTCCCACCTCAGCGGTTTCAAACATTTACGCCCCCTTTATAAAAAAATTCAGTTTCTTCCAAAAATCTTAGAAAGCAAACCGGGAAGTTTTAGAGTTTCTTCCTTTTTCAATTCTCCAAAGAGGCATATTTGAATCCAGTTTCTTGAAAGAAGGTATTCACTCATATAACTTATGAGATACCCCAATCTTGCAAGTTCGTCGCCAACATTTTTTGATGATAATGTTTTGGGAACAACAATTGTAAAGACGGCGGGAGCGGCTATTTCCGGAGGGGCTAAAATTTCAATTTTTTGATTATTAAGTTCTTCCCTTAGCGCGGCGGAAAAATCTGCAATATCCTGAACTTTCTTTTCAAAGTCAAGTCTTGCAAGAGCAGCGGCGAGGGCGGAAAACAAATTTGAAGAAGTCGTGTATGGTATCCCGTGCTTTTCGGCGTATCTTCCCAAATCAAG
>JAAZNT010000265.1 GCA_012798145.1 Thermoanaerobaculaceae bacterium
CTATTATGTTTATCCCGAACATCTATCATCAGCACAGGACTACTTTGTTGATGTTCCGCAAATGATCACTCTTTATTCAAATTATGCAGGCGAATACCCCTTTATAAACGAAAAGTATGGAATGGTTGAATTTCCATGGGGCGGAGCGATGGAGCACCAGACTCTCACAAGTATGGGAGACTATTTTGTAGGATCCGATGTTTATTACAACAATCTCATCTACGCCCACGAACTTGCTCACCAATGGTATGGAGACGATGTAACCTGCGGAACTTGGCATGACATCTGGCTCAACGAAGGTTTTGCCACCTATTTTGAAGTTCTCTGGATGGTCTATGAATACAGCAATTACGGATTGACAGTGGGAAATGTTTTTAGCAACTACTACGACGACGGCAATGTCAACGGGTATATGAAGGGCTCTGTTTATGTCTATAACGAAAACAAACCATTCAACGACAGCGGCGCTATCTATGACAAAGGTGGATGGGTTCTGCATATGCTTTCTCATGTAATGGGAGAGGAAAAATTCTGGACTGCATTGAGAACATACAGGCAGAGATACTCCTTCTCAAGTGCGGTAACATCCGATTTTCAAGCGGTTTGCGAAGAAATTTACGGCTCCTCATTAAAATGGTTTTTTGACCAATGGGTTTACACAAAGAAAAGGCCTGTGTATTCATATTCCTATTCGCAAAGTGGAAACACCCTTAATTTGAGAATTACCCAAAAACAAAAGCACAAGATTGCAAACAGAAGCGAAAAAAATGATGTTTACATTATGCCTATAGACATAACTCTCTATTACAGCGACGGGACATCAGAAACCATAGTTGTTCAGAACGATGAAAGAGACCAGCAATTTTCAATACCGGTTTCCAAGCAAATCACAAACCTTGAATTTGACAAAGGACACTTTATTTTGAAGGTTGTGAAAAATTAAAAGTTGAATTTTGCTCCTCTTTTGTTATAAAATATATTCTGAGGTGATAAAATGCGAGACGAGAGAGAGGGGAAAAAAGAGGAACTTCAGGACTTTGAATCGCTTTTCGTAGGCAGATTCAAGACAGACAAAGACTTACGGGTCTTAGAAATTTCCGAAGCGTCGTCTGAACTTTTAAATTGCTCTCCTTCTGACATTATCACAAAACAATTCACTGTTGATTTTGGACCAACAGAAGCGATATTTGAAGATTCTCTTAAAGGAAAAGTTCAACTCTGCGAATTTAAAAACATCGACGGAACATCCTGCAACGCTTGTTTCAGGATAAAAGAAAACGAAGAGGGCAGCGGATACGATGTCGTCTTTATCAAAGAACAGCCGCCTTTCAAATGTATTGACGGAGAAAGCGTCCATTACAGAGAATTGCTTGCCAAATCTCAGGACATTGAAAAAGCGGGAGAATTTTTTGAAAACCTTTTTACAAATATCAGTTATGATTTAAAAACTCCCCTCGGCATCGTTTTGGGCTATTGCGAAATACTTTTCAAAGCAAAAACATCAAACTCCCCTGTTGACACAGAAAGAGCGCTAAGGACTATTTACAGAAACTGCGCATGGATGGCTGACATAGTTGAAAAACTTGAATCTCTTGCGATACTTGTAAAAAGGGGAAAAAACGAAAACAAGATATGGCTTGACCTCAAAGATTACCTTAACGACAATATTTCAAGACTGACAAAAACATCATTCTCAAAAATGACAAAAATTGAAACAGACAAAATAGAAGATGTTAAAATATACGCCTCCCCTACCCTAATTTCAGCACTTTTTGATGAGGTATTAAAAAATTCTATTCACTACTCCAAAAAAGGCAAAGAGATAGTTATAAACCTTTTCAAATAAAATAGA
>JAAZNT010000266.1 GCA_012798145.1 Thermoanaerobaculaceae bacterium
TCCCGCTGTTCCCCTTTTAATAACGCCTTTCATCGCAGAAACAAGAATAAAATCAACATCAGGGTCAAGAACCGCTTCAAAATCGGGTGTGTAGTTCTCAAGAACAGTTCCGTTCCTGTCCTCAATTCTTTGAATAAAATAGGGAGAAACATAAACTCCGTTGTTTGCAAATGCTCCGTAAGCGCCTGTCAATTCCCATAAAGTTATTTCAAATGAACCAAGCCCCATAGAAGGGTATGGCTTCAAATCGGCGGTGATGCGCAATTTCCTCATCAATTCAATGACTCTTGAATAACCAACCTCGTTCAAAAGTCTTACCGCGCAAATGTTGACAGAGTGCTCCAATGCGTGCCTTAGGGTTATAGTTCCCAAAAATCCTTTTTCAAAGTCGCGTGGAATATATCCCTGCGAACATATTTGAGAAGGATTTTCAGTTCCGTAAAGAAATAAGGTTGGTGAATCAAGTTCTGTGTCTGTTATGTTTTTACCGTCTCTAAACGCTGTTGCGTAAATGAGCGGCTTAACCGCCGAACCCGTCTGCCTTTTCGCCTGAATAACTCTGTTGAACATCGTTTCGGAAAAATCGGAGCCTCCCACAAGCGAATAAACTTCTCCAGTTCTGACATTGAAGGAAAAGAGCGCAGACTGGGCGTCGGGAGTATCGTCAATCTGAAGTTCAAGCGGCTCTTTCTGCACCACATTTATCAGAACAGAGTCGCCCTCTTTGAAAACAATGTTTGGAGTCAAAGAGGGATACCATTTGAAATTCTTTTTGCCAAGTTCAAAACTTTTTCCGCAGAAAAAGACTTTTATTCCCTCTTTTGAAACTTCTTCAACCCTTGCCCAGTAAGACTGCCCTTCACTCAAATCCTTATCTTCAGAAGGAGGCTTTGCCTCATCTCCCCTTTTTGGCCCCTTGTAAGGTCGCCTTCTTTGATAATCTCTCAAACCTTCCTGAACCGCTTTGACAGCGACTGCCTGCAGTTTTGGGTCAATTGTGGTAAAAACTTTAAGCCCTTTTTCATAAATATCTTCTTCGCTGTATTTGGTTTCAAGATAAATTCTGACTCTTTCAGCGGGATATGCACCGGTTCCTTTCTCAACCGCCGAAGACGCAAGTTTAATTGGTTTGCTTGAAAGTCTTTTATACTCTTCTTCTGAAAGTTTTCCTGTTTTTACCATCCTTGAGAGAACAAAATCCCTTCTTTCTTTCGCCCTCTCGGGATACTTCTTCGGCGAGTAATAAGTTGGTCTTTGAATCACTCCGGCAAGAAAAGCCGCCTCATCCGGCGAAAGGGCGATTGCTTTTTTGCCGAAATAAAACCTTGCTGCTGCTTCAATTCCGTAATAACCGTGCCCGAAGCAAACCTTGTTTGCATACATCTCAAGTATCTGCTGTTTGGTGTATCTTCTTTCTATTTTCAGAGAAAGCAATATCTCCTTTATCTTTCTTGTGATAGTTTTTTCAGGAGTCAGAAAATATTGTCTTGCAAGTTGCATCGTTATAGTTGAACCGCCCTGCCCCGCTTTTCTCTGGGTGATGTCCCCTACAAGCGCCCTCAAAATTCCCCTGATTGAAATTCCGTGATGTTTGTAAAAATTTGCGTCTTCAACCGCGATCAAAGCGTCAAAAAATGAGGGCGAAATCTCTGTAAATGGAACAAGAATTCTCTTCTCAGCACCGTATTCCTGAAGCAAAGTTCCGTCTTTTGCGTAAACTTTTGTTGTCTCCATAGGCAGATTGTAGGCGAGAGAGTCAACTTCGGGAATCCCCCGTGTTAAATAAAAACCGAAGACCACACCGAGAATTACTCCCGCAACCAAAATAACGATCGCTATGGATAAAATTACAGAGCCTTTTTCCTTACGGACCATATTTTTTGTAGAACTCCATAAAATCTGGGTTTTCGCAGAGGGCTTTGTTCAAAGAAAAGAGGTCCTGCAGTTGATTTGTCGTCCTTCTCAGCCTTCTTGTCAATTCAAAACAGAGGTTTCTCCAGACGATTGAGCCGATCAAAGGAGATTCGTCAAGAACTTTAAGGAAAGTGTCCCTTTCAATAGAGAGAACCACAACATCGGTAAGGGTTTCAACAGTTGCGCTTGCCGCTCCTCCGTCTATCACCCCAAGTTCCCCGAAAATGTGAGGGGGAGCGAATGTCGCTATAAGTATTTCCCTTGAGCCGACATCCCTGATAACCTTAACCTGACCTTCCTGAAGAAGGTAGAGTTTAAGGACGCTGAAACCCTCAACAAGTATCTGGCTCTGCGGAGGATGGTTTTCAA
>JAAZNT010000267.1 GCA_012798145.1 Thermoanaerobaculaceae bacterium
AAAAGAAGAGGTGAATCGTTCACATCGCAGGAGAGGCGGAAGGAAATTTGGTCAGAAGAAAGGTATGCGTAAGTTGAAGAGGAGGGAACAATGTCTGTCTTTTCTCCAAATCCCATTCTCTTGCCACCTTCTTTTGGAAAAACCCAGTGAAAAGTGTAAAGACACCCTGCGCTCTTTCTTGAATATTCTTCAATTCCTCTCATAAGCCATTCAATTATTAAACTTTTGCCGCAGCTTCCCGGACCGTGAAGCAAAACTATCTTGTCTGCTCCTCCTTCAATGACAAAATCCTTTAAAATGCTGTAAATTTCCATAACTGCGCCTTCCTGTCCGACGAGGGGAGGCGCTGCAGAGGAGGGAATTTCCTGCTCAAAAAGTTTGAAAGTTTTGAAGAGAGTGCCGAGAGAATAAACTTTCTTTTCTCCGAAGAATTCAAGCATATCAAGAAGATATTGAACAGAGTTTCTTGAAAGAGAATATGGCTTTTCAGAAAGATCTTTGATGTATTCAGAGAAAGATTTTATTCTATGATTTTTCTCAAAATTGTTTTTAGATTCAGAGGCCCACTCTTTGAGCCAATTTTCGGAGAAATCCATTACCTTCTCCAGAACATCCACCACCTCTTTTTCTTCTCTTTTGGTCCTTCATTTGTATATTGCTTTTCTTTAAGAGGCGATTCCAGTTTTTTTCGCTCAATTTTTTGTTCTTTGACTTCCTTTTTCTCAACAGATTCAAGAAGTTTTGAAGCCTCCTTGGCGCGGTGTGAATCGGGGGCGCTCTTTATCACTTTGTCAAGGTATGTTTTTGCTTCGTCAAAGTTTTTATCCATCAAAGCGGCTTCCGCTATTCTGAAATAGACGAGAGGAATGTTCCAGTAATCGGGATATTCATTTATAACAAGTTCATACCTTGCCTTCGCTGCTTTTGGATGAGAATTTTTCAAATAAAAATCGCCAACATAAATCTCGTGTGCGGCAAGAATGTTGTTCACTTCGTTTAGTTTTTCCTTTGCATCCGCCACATATTCAGAATTGGGATAGTTTTCAATAAGTCTTTTGAAAATTTCCTTTGCGTTTTTAGCAGGTGAAACATCTCTGTCGGGTCTGTCAATTTCCCTGAAATAGCAAAGCCCTGTTTTGTATTGGCAGTAAGGGGCGAGAGGGTGCATGGCGTGGAACGCCAGAAAGGCTTGATAGCGGGAGATAGCTTCTGCGTAGGCGTCAACATTTTTTTCTGCAAAGTAACTATCCGCTATTGCAACTTCCGCTTTTTCTTTGTATTCTCCAGCGTCTTCTCTCAAAGTGATTTGTTCAAAATATTTTCTTGCGGTTTGAGTTCTGTGCTTTTTGACCAAAGACTCGCCTTTTTGATACAACTCTTCAACGCCGAGAAGCTCCACCGGCTCTGCCCTTTTAGGACCTCTATGCTTGTGGCAACCAAGAAGAAAAACAAAAGCAAGAAAAAGAACAAATCCAATTCTAAATGTTTTTGTCAAGCTAACCTCCTATAATTGAAAGGATTTCTTTTGGAACCCTTTTAGGTTTATTTTGGCAGTCTGCCGCTATATGTTTTGTTATTCCCTCTGCTATCAGTTTGCTGTTTGATTTCCTTACTATTTTGTAAGAGAAAGAAAACTTTATCGGCGAAAACTCCTCAAGTTTTGTTATCACCAATATTTCGTCGTCATATTTTGCCGGAGATACATATTTTGCCGATGCTTCTATCAAAGGCATTCTTATTCCAGATTCTTCCATTTTTGAGTATGGAAAGCCCTTTTTCCTCAGATAATCTGTTCTTCCAACTTCCATCCAGTGAAAATAGACAGAATGGTGAACTATTCCCATCTGGTCTGTTTCAACATATCTCACTCTCAATTCCGAAACAACTTCATCCATTTATCAACTCCGAAAGTTCCCTTGCGGCTTGTTGCGGTGATTTGGCTGAAAAAACTGAAGAACCCGCAACAAACCAGTCACAGCCTGCTTCTTTTAAAACTTTTATGTTAGAGGCGCATACTCCTCCGTCAACCTCTATTTTAACATTCAGTTTGTTTTCTTCAATAATTTTTTTTATTTTC
>JAAZNT010000268.1 GCA_012798145.1 Thermoanaerobaculaceae bacterium
AGCTTTTGAAGAAATAATCAGCCAAAGTCCTTCCACTTTGGAGGCATTTTCTGGGTTGATCGTTGTCCAAAGAAAAATAGGCGACAAAGGAAGACTTCTGTCAACTCTTTCAAAATACAGCGACATTTTGCTTGACAAAGGCGATTATAAGAGCGCTGAAACTGTAGTAAAGGAAATGCTTGAAATTGCTCCAAATGAAATGCAGCTTTTGGCTAAACTTGACGATATCAGAGACAAACTCGGATATGAAAAAGTTGAGCCTTCGAAACAAAAAGAGCCAGAAGTCGTTGTGATTGAAAAAGAGAAAGAATTTCAACAAGAGATAGTTGAAAAAGAAGTTCCACAAGAATCTGAACCTGATGTGGAAATAGAAGTTGAAATAGAAGATATTTCCTCTGAAATGCCGGTTGTGACAATGGAAAAAGAAAAAGAGGAAAAGCAGGAGGAAGTTGAATCTTTATCTCCGGAACAAATAGAAGTAACATCAACTTTTACTTCGCCGCCCGTTATAAAGGAAAATGAAAGCGATTCTATTTCAATAGATATAGAAAGTGAAGAAGAGGTAAAAGAAACCGCTATAGAAGAAGCCAACGAAATGGCCGTAGAGGAAGAGCCGGAAGGCAAGGAAAAGGAAGAAATAGAAGAAGCAGAAGTTGAACCCCAAGAAGCGCCTTCAAAAGAATTTGATGAGAGAACAGGGGCGGCTATTCAGGAGAAATTTTCAGAGGCGCAAATATTCTTGAAGTATGGACTTGTCGAAAAAGCAATTGGGGAACTTCAATCCGTTTTGAAAATTGTTCCCGATCACATTCAAGCGCACCAAAAATTAATAGGTATATACAGACAACTTGATAAAAAAGACAAACTTGTCAGACAAATAATTAAACTTGCAAATGTTTTTAAACAGCAGGGTGATTTGGATACTGCTGAAAATCTTGTTGAAGAGGCGATGCAGATAGATCCCAACCATAAAGCGATTCTTGAGTTTACAGAAAAAGGGAAAGAGGGAGAAACTGCACCTAAGAAGATTTCCGGAATAAAGGAATTGGATGCTCTTGCCGGAATTGTAAAAGGGAAGAAGGCGGAAGCGCCAAAGGTGGCTGAAAAAATCGTTGAAATTGAAAAGCCAGAAGAAATTGCTGAGGAATTTAAAGAAGAGATAAAAGAAGAAGAGAAAGAAATTGAAATTGACATGAGTGAAGAGGAGCCTTCTTCTCAGCCGGAAAAA
This sequence comes from Thermoanaerobaculaceae bacterium, assembly GCA_012798145.1. GTDB lineage: Bacteria > Acidobacteriota > UBA4820 > UBA4820 > UBA4820 > UBA4820. The sequence goes on from JAAZNT010000268.1 coordinate 1,229, forward strand.
CTTATAGAAGTTGAAGAGCAGTCTTTTGAGGAAGTTACAGAAAAGGAAGAAGAAAAGAAAGTTCTTGAAGAAGAAAAAGAAATTCAAAGGGAAGTTGAGGAAGAATCATTTTCTGTTGAAATTTCTCCCGAAGAGGTTGAAAAAAGTAGCGAGCTGAATGAAAAACTTGAAGAAGCTGAGTTTTACTTTGCGCAAGAGTTGTATGAAGACGCGAAAAGAATTTGCGAGGAATTGAACAATAATTATCCAGAAGATGTTAGGGTGATAGATCTTCTTGGAAGAATCAATGTCGCCATTGAAAAAACAAAAGAAGAAATGGAAGTTCAACAGGCAATAGAAGAGGAAAAGAAAGAGGAGGAGCAACCCGAAACGAAAGAAGAAGAGAAGATGGATGACCTCTCTCTTCTTGATCAGGATCTTGTAAAAGATCTCGGGGGAGTTGTTCCTGCCGAAAGAAAAAGAACAAGGGTGAAAGTCACCTTAAGAGATGTTCTTCCAGAAGAAGAAAAACAAAAAGAAGAAGAAAAACCGCTTCAAGAGTCTGGCGAAGAATATTATGATTTGGCGAAGGAGTTGGGTGCCGCCCTTGAAGGGCTCGAAGATACTGCTTCTGGGCTTTTTGATGAGGAAGGCGAAGAAAAAACAAGCGAAGAGATGTCTTTTGAAGAGGTTTTCAAGGAATTTAAGAAAGGGGTTGAGAAAAAAGTCGCGGAAGAGGATTATGACACCCACTACAACCTCGGAATTGCTTATAAAGAAATGGAACTTATTGATGAAGCTATTGGAGAATTTCAGATAGCGGCACGTTCCCCAATGTTTTTTGCTGATGCCTGCGCAATGCTTGGGAAATGTTTTCAAATAAAAGGTATGTATGACCTTGCCGAAAAATGGTATAGAAAAGGGCTTGATTCAAGAGGATTTCCTGAGGATGTTTACAACGGCTTGAAATATGATTTGGCTGAACTTCTTGAGGAAACAGACAGGAAAAAGGAAGCGCTTGAACTTTATAAAGAAGTCTACGCTTCAAACGCCAATTACAGAGAAGTTAAAGATAAAATTTCTTCGCTGAAATAACACAACCAATAAAATTAAAAATTAACTATATGATGATATTAGTTTTTCAAATTCCAATTCGTCAAGAATCTTTATATTCAACTTTTTCGCCTTTTCAAGTTTTGAGCCCGGCTCCCTACCCACAATAAGAAAATTTGTTTCTTTTGTCACAGAATTAGAAACTTTTCCGCCCAAATTTTCAAGAATTTCCTTCGCTTCATTTCTTGACATTTTAGAAAGTGTTCCGGTTAGCACGAATGTCAAACCTTTTAATGGGCCTTCTTCTTTTTTTTCTCCCTCCATCTTTAACCCGAGAGATTTAAGGTTTTCTATAAGTTTTACATTATCTTCAACTTTGAAGAATTCAATTATTTCTTTGGAAACTTTTGGGCCAACTCCTTGAATTTTCATCAAATCTTCTTCATTGGCGTTCTTCAAAAGGTCTATTGTGTAAAATTTTTCGGCAAGAACTTTTGCAGTCTCTTCGCCCACCATTCTTATTCCAAGCGCGTATAAAAGGCGATCATAACTTCTGTTTTTGCTCTTTTCTATTTCCTCTATTAGATTCTTGGCTGATTTTTCTCCCATTCTTTCAAAAAGCGCCAACTCTTTTTCATTAAGTAAATATAAATCTGAAAGAGTTTTGACTTTTCCACTCTCAACAAGTTTATCAATAAGAATTTTTCCAAGTCCTGCAATATCCATTCCCTCTCTTGATGCAAAATGTCTTATTGCTTCCTTCAATTGCGCTTTGCAATTTCTGTTTGAGCATCTTTTTATCACTTCTCCTTCAGATTTGTGTATTCTATTTCCGCAAACCGGGCATACTTCAGGAAAAACGAATTCTTTTGAATTAGGCGGACGCTCTTCCTCAAAAACTCTCACAAGATAGGGGATAACTCCTCCCGCTCTTTCTATCAAGACTGTGTCCCCTACTCTTACATCCTTTTTTTTCAATTCCTCTTCGTTGTGAAGAGAGACTCTCGAAACAACAACACCGCCAATTTTAACCGGTTCAAGGTTTGCAACTGGAGTTAGGGCTCCTGTTCTTCCTACTTGAACGACAATTTCTTTTATTTTTGTTTTAGCCTGTTCTGGAGGGAATTTAAATGCCACCGCCCAGCGGGGTGCTTTTGCTGTTGAACCTGCGCGTTTTTGAAGCTCAAGAGAGTTCAGTTTTATTACAACTCCGTCTGCGTCGTAGGGAAGGGAATCTCTTTTCTCAACCATTTCTCTCCAAAAATCTACTATTTCTTTTTCGGAGAAAAGAAGTCTTGTTCTTGAATCAACTGGTAGTCCCCATTCACTTAGCAGTTGCAGGCATTCATAATGAGTTTGAGGGATTCTCGAAGTGCAGTTCATAATTTGGTAAACATATAAAGAAAGAGGTCTTTGGGCGGTTATGGAAGGGTCAAGCTGTCTCAAGCTTCCTGCCGCAGCGTTCCTTGGATTTGAGAAAACTTCAAGCCCCTCTTCCTCCCTCTTTTCATTAAATTCCTTGAACTCCTTTAAAGGCATATAGATTTCACCCCTTACTATCAATGCTCCTTCTTTAAAACCGATTTGTTTGGGGACATTATTTATTCTCAAGACATTTTGGGTGACATCTTCTCCAATTGTTCCATCTCCTCTGGTTGCTGCTTTGGAAAGTTTCCCAAATTCATAAAAAAGTGCCACAGAAAGCCCGTCGAATTTAAGTTCGCCTACAAATTCAAGATCTGTTTTTTCTACCGTTCTTTCAAGTCTTGAAATCCAATCTTTAATTTCACCTTCATTGTAAGCATTTTCAAGACTTAGGAGTGGGAAAGGATGAACTACGGAGGCGAATCCTTTTGAGACAGCGCCTCCAACTTTTTCAGAAGGCGACTCTTTGGTTTTATATTCTGGAAATTTCTCTTCAAGGTCTATCAACTCTTTTTCTAATAGATCATATTCATAATCACTTATAACTGGGGCGTTTTCTTCATAGTAAAGTTTTCTATGTCTTTCAATCTGGCTTCTCAATTCTTCTATTCTTTTTTTTGCGAATTCCTTATCAATGACCATTTTTCCCTCTTTAATGTGTGTATGGAAGAGCAACCCTAAAATGAGCCCCTTTTTCAGATGGAACAATTTCGATGCTTCCTTTGTGCGCCTCAACAAGTCTTTTAACTATGGATAAACCAAGCCCTGTTCCTTCTGGTTTTGTTGTAAAGAAAACATCAAATATTTTCTCTTTCATCTCTTCTTCAATTCCTGAACCGAAATCAATTACATCAATTTCTGCAACAGAATCTTTGAAAGAGAGATTGACTTCCACTTTTTGGTTGTGTTCGGATGCTTGAATAGCGTTTATCAAAAGGTTAGAAACTATTATCCTTAACATATTTTCGTCGCCTTCAATATCTCTTGAAGTTCCATCGACTTTTTTTAACACTTCAATATTTTTTTCTTTGGCTTCTTCTGAATATGAAAGGCAAATTTCAGAGATTATTTCATCAATATTTACATTTCTAAATTCGGGCTCAAGAGGTTTAGAATACATCAAAAAATCTCTTGTTAATTTCTCAAGTCTTTTAATTTGATTCAGCATCGGCTCAACAGATCCCAAAAGATCTTCCCTGTCTGCGTTTCCTTTCAGTCCCTCTTCAAGAAGTTGAATATTTAATTTAAGCGCGTTGAGAGGATTTTTGATTTCGTGTGCAAGCCCGGAACTAAGAAGTCCAAGATAGGAAAGTCTATTCTGCTCTTCTCCTTCCTGTTGGATAATACGGCTTTTTCTTAAAATTCTGATTACATATAGGTATGAAATGAAAAGCATAAAAAATATAAGTGTCAACATAACTGCAAACTTAAAAATCATCTGATTTCTGAAGTCTTTTGCTAAGTTTGAAAGAACTTGGTCGCTTACATTCAATACCGCTTTTCCCATTTTTCCGGGAGCAAGTTGAATGGGAACTTCTATAGGAACTTTATTTCTAATTTCAATATGAGATTGTCCGAGAGGAGGGCCTTTAATTGAAGGTCCTGCTATGATTCCCCCTTGTTTTAAATAATCTTGCTGATAGATAAGTTTTCCATCTGGATCGTAAACTTCAAGAGAATCAAAAATCTGTTTGTCAACCATAAATTGGTTAAGTCTTGTTGTAACTACTTTTTCATACTTAAAACCTTTTGCTATCTCTGTTTCAGGTATGTTTGTTGTCATTTTCTCAAGTTCTGTTCGGTAGTGGTCAAGAGTACGGAAAACCTCTTTCTCACCGAGGTCTTTAATTATTATGTAACCGCCTGTGGATAAAATTGCTATAAAAAATAATGCAAATAAAAGAGATGCAATGATCAACTCCTTTTTGAAAGCCTTTTCTGCCAAAGAGTGTTTGTTCATTTTCTCAACCTTTTCTGATATATAGAGAAATTATTTTTAATGTCATCAACAGAATCCGAACCAAATTTTTCAAGGTAATTTTGCATTATAACTATTGCCATCAATGACTCGCAAATAACTGCGACTGGAGCCAAAGAAGTTGTGTCTGCCCTTGTAATTTGAGGTGCTTGCTTTTTCTTGGTTTGCAAATTTAGCCCTTTTTTTGAAAATTTTGATGAAGGAATTGGCTTTACAAAACAAGTTGCCACTATATCTTCTCCGTTTGAAACTCCTCCTTCAATTCCCCCCGCTAAATTTGTTTTTCTCTTATAAAAAATTTTAGAAGAATCAGCGAATTGGTCTTGAGCAGCGCTACCTTTAAGCGATACCGCATTTTCAATATCTCCAATCAAAACTCCCTTTACAGAAGGAATGCTCATAAGGTGATAGGCGATTTGAGCGTCAAGTCTTGTATCCCAATTTGTGTAGCTTCCTATTCCAGGAACAACGCCCTTTGCCGATGCCCAAACTTTTCCTCCGACGGTTTCACCCCGTTCTTTGAAATTTTCAAGTAAATTCAAAACCGCTTTTTTCCTATTTTTGTCAGAAAAGGGGAAATAGGCATCAAGTTTTGAAGCCTTTTCAAATGTGATTTTCTTTGAGGATTTGATTTCCCCCACTTGAATAATTGCGGAGGCAAATGAAATATTGAATTCTTTTAGAAAAATTTTTGCTATTGCGCCAATAGCAACTCTTGCGGCGGTCTCCCTTGCGCTTGCTCTTTCCGCCACATTTCTTGCTTCCTTAAAACCGAATTTCAGCATTCCGTTTAAGTCGGCATGCCCGGGGCGTGAGACAGGTAGGTCATTTTGGATTTGCAATATTTGGGCCTCACTTAGATCATAAAATTCGCTGTTGGGAATCATTATAGTTATTGGGGCTCCGGTGGAAAGCCCTTTTCTTAGGCCGCTTAGAATAACCACTTCTTCTTTTTCAAGAGCCATTCGCTGACTTCTTCCGGCGCATTTATTTCTTCTAAGGAGTTCTTTCTTGATGTATTCTTTTTCAATCGGGAGCCCTGCCGGGACACCTTCAACTATTGCAGTTATTGAAGCGCCGTGAGAATCTCCGCTCGTTAAAAAGCGCATTTTAATCCTCCAGATAAAATATACCTCATTTTTAAAAAAGAGAGAAATTTTTATTTTTATGATAAAATTTAATAATTTATAGGTGATGTTATGAAAAAAACATTGTTAGTTTGGATTATCGTTAGCATCTTTTTCTTAGAAAATGTGGCTCAGGTAGGTGGGAAAAACAGTGTAACACTTGGATTGTATCCAAAGATAGGTATTAACTGCCACATTCCAAAGCCTGAGGATCTTGACCTTATCAAAGAAGCCCAAATTGGGTGGATAAGAATTGATCTCATCTGGAATGTTGTTGAGCCGAAACCGAAGCAGTATAGATGGGATATGGTTGACCGCGTTGTCAAAAACGCCGAAGAGAGGAATATAGACATCCTTGCGATACTTGGATACTGCCCTGAATGGGCGGCTCAAAATGGAGATATCCACGACCTGCCGAGAGATGTCGAAGAATGGAAAGAATATGTAAGGACAATTGTTTCAAGATACAAAGGCAGAATAAATTACTGGACATTATGGAATGAACCCAACAGCAGAACCTTTTTTAGAGGAAGTTTGGACCAATTTATAGATGAAGTGTTTATTCCGGGAATTCAAGCGGCAAAAGAAGCAAATCCTAACGCTAAAATTGTTGGACCCGACCTTGCCCATTTAAAAGGTGCGAAATGGGATCTTTGGCTTGAAGAGATTTTGACAAGAGCCGGAAAAGATATTGACATAATTTCTCATCATTGCTACAAAAGCAAACCAAAAAAAGTAAAAAGAAATCTTCAAGGTGTAGTTCCTCCTTGGGATCCTCCAGCGGTGAAGAAGATACTTCAGGAAACCAACTGTTTGGATAAGCCTTTCTGGCTTACAGAAGTCGGTTTTCGTTCAAACAAAGTTGGCGAAAAAAAACAAGAAGAATATTTGGTCAATTTTCTTCAAATGAACGAAAAAATGGGCTGGATAGACAAGGTTTTTATTTATGAATTGAGAGATTCTCCTTTAGAGCCGGGATATGGAATTGTGAACAATGACAGATCTCCCAAACCCGCCTTTTTCGGAATAAAGGAATTTATAAACAAGCGGCTTTTATAGCCAAATAGGATTGATATGCCTTTCCTTTTTAAGAAGAAGAAAGTAGAGCCGCCGCAATTTTCCGAGATTGGAATAAACTCCGCTTTTGATGGAGAGTTAAATTCTAAAAATCCTGTCTTTGTAAATGGTGAATTAAAAGGAGTTATAAAGAGCGAAAAAATTGTGGAGACGGGTGAAAAAAGCGTTCTAAAAGGGAAAATCTTTTCTCAGGATATAGTTATTAAAGGTCAATTTAGCGGGTATTTGGAAGCGAAAGAGAGAATTATTCTTAACTCCTCTTCAAAAATTGAAGGAGAAATAAAAATAAAAAGCATCAAAATCGAAAAAGGCGCAACAATTAACGGAAAGATAAATTAAAAATGATATTTTATGCAATAACAGATAAAAAACTTAATAAAACGGGGTCTCTTTTTGCCCAAATAAAAAAATATGTTTCTTTAGGGGTTGATTGGATTCAGATAAGGGAAAAAGGATTAAGCGACAAGGAGCTTCTTGCAGTTGCAAATAAGGCAAATAAGTATGCAAAGAAAAACAATATCAAATTGTTAATAAACAACAGAAGTGACATTGCCTACCTCTCAAACCTTTATGGAATTCATCTTTCTTCTGATTCTATTCCTGTTAAGCAAATACGAAAAAAATTCAACAATTTATTTATTATTAAAAGTTGTCATTCTTTAAAAGATGTGAATAAAGCGGAGGAAGAAGGAGCTGATGCGGTTGTCTTATCCCCGATTTTTGAAACGCCTTCTAAAAGAGATTTCCTCAAGCCGTTGGGCTTAAGTATCTTAAAAAAAGTTGTCAACTCCTCGAAAATCCCAGTCATAGCGCTCGGAGGAATTGATCAGAAGAATATTTTTGAAGTTGCAGGTTGCAATGTTTATGGAGTATCGGCAATAAGGTTTTTCAATTCGATTCACCAAAAGGAATTTAAAAGCATTAAAAAAATTTTAAAAGAAGGGAATTAAAATGAAAAAAAACAGAAAAGAAAACACTCAAACTTTATGCATTCACGGCGGTGGAGAGCCTGATCCAGTTTACGGGGCGGTTATGCCTCCAATTTATCAAACTTCAACATTCACTTTTGAATCAGCCGAACAGGGCGGAAGAAGATTTGCAGGACAAGAAAAAGGATACATTTACACAAGGCTTGGAAATCCTACTATAAACGCCCTTGAAAATTCGGTTGCTGCTCTTGAAAACGGCAAGTATGCAATGGCGACTTCAACGGGAATGTCTGCTGTTTCAACGATCTTTTTCGCCCTTTGCTCAAGCGGGGATCACATTGTGGCAAGTTCGGCACTTTACGGCGCAACAAGAGTCCTTTTAGAGAACGAACTAAAAAGATTTGGAATAACAGCCGATTTTGTTGACACATCAGATAAAAAGCAGATTGAAAAAGCGTTCAAGAAGAACACTAAAATTCTATACATTGAAACTCCCACAAATCCCACTTTAAAAATATCAGACATAAAATGGTGCGCTGATTATGCGCACAAAAATGACGCCCTTCTTGTCGTTGACAATACATTTTTAAGTCCTGTTCTTCAAAAACCGCTTCTTTTCGGCGCAGACATTGTTCTCCATTCTGTGACAAAGTTTTTAAACGGTCATTCTGATGTTGTTGGAGGAATAATAATCCTCAACAACGACGAATTAAAAGAAAAAATCGGGAAAACTTTAAAACATTTGGGCGGGACAATGGATCCCCATCAGGCATATCTTGTTTTCAGAGGGATTAAAACTCTTGCTTTGAGGATTTTAACAGCTCAAGAAAACGCAAGAAAAATCGCAAGATTTCTAAAAAAACATAAAGCTGTGAAAAAGGTCATATATCCAGAATTTGAAAAAGATGCAGAAATTAAAAAAGTTATAAAAAAGCAAATGGAAGGGTATGGGGCGTTAATCTCTTTTGAATTAAAAGGAGGATTCGAAGCGGGCAAAAAGCTTCTCAATTCCGTAAAAATTATGACTCTTGCA
>JAAZNT010000269.1 GCA_012798145.1 Thermoanaerobaculaceae bacterium
CGAATATTCCGAGAGAAGACGATGCAGATATTGATTGCTCAGGTCCTGTTATTACAAATGTCAATGTGACAAATATTACAGGCTCAACTGCAACAGTAAATTGGACAACCGATGTGCCTGCTGATTCTTTAGTTGGTTATGATACGACAACTCCGCCCTCATTAACTTTGGCGGATGGCTCTCTTGTTCAAAACCATTCTCTTCTTTTGACAGGGCTATCTCCCTGCACTCAATATTATTTTTATGTTCAATCAAAAGATGAATTTGGAAATCCATCCTCAGATGATAACGCTGGAAATTTCTATGCTTTTGAAACTTATGGTGGCGGGATAAACGATTATGTTTATTCAGGTGCAGCGGTTCCTGTTCCAGACAACGACTCAACTGGAGTTGATGTTCCAATAAATGTTTCTGACAGTGGAACGATAACTGATGTAAATGTGACAATAAATATAACTCACACTTGGGACGCAGACCTTGACATTTATCTTGTTCATCCCGACGGAACTGTTGTGGAACTTTCAACAGACAACGGAAGTTCAGGAGACAACTACACAAACACAACATTTGACGATTCCGCCCCAACACCTATAACCAGCGGAAGTGCTCCATTTACGGGAACATATAGGCCTGAGGGGTCTTTGGCGGCTTTGAACGGCAAAGATTTAAATGGAGTATGGAATTTGAGGGTAAAAGACGATACTTCCGGAGACACAGGAACTGTTCAAAATTACTCGCTTCAGATTTCCTACTCTAATCCTTGCGGACCAGCACTTTCTTATGTTTCAAATGGTTTGACAGATATATGCTCAGGAAATGGAAGTGGTGGCGATAGCATACTTGATCCGGGGGAAGATGTTCAATTAAGAGTAACTCTTGAAAATGTTGGCATTTCGGACGCTACAAATGTCACCGCTGTTATTTCAACAACCTCTCCAGATGTTTCAATAACAGACAACTCGGCAGATTTTCCTGATATCGCAGTTGGAGCAAGCGCAGAGAGTTTATCTCCCCATTTCTCTCTCCATATTTCAGATGGGGCTGTGTGTGGAGAAACAATTCCCATTCATTTAGTCGCAACTTGCTCGGGAACTATAAACCAGTTTGAAGCAGATTTTACTCTCACTATTGGAAATACAATTAACAATATCACTTCGCTGTGGACTGAAAGTTTTGATGATACAACATTCCCGCCAAATAACTGGGCTCAGGTTGATGTAAGCGGAACAGCAGGAAACTGGGCGAGAGCAACCAACACTGTTCATCCAAGTGGAGGAGGGACGCATTCTGGAGCAGGACTTGCTTATTTCAACTCTTGGACTGCTGGAAGCGGAAACAGCACAAGGCTTTATCGCACAGTTACCGATTCTATACCCTCTTCTGCCACATCTGCGACCCTATCTTTTTATATGTATCACGACACGGGTTTCTCATCAAGCGCAGACAGAATTCAAATTCAAGTTTCCACAGATGGTGTAACATGGAATGATGTTGGATTAGCAGTTAACAGATATGACGGCTCTACAGGTTGGAAACAACATTCAATTGATTTAAGTTCTTACATTGGCCAAACGGTTTATATTGGGATTCTTGGAATAAGCGCTTACGGAAACGATTGTCATATTGATGATGTTGAACTCTCCTATCTTGAAGCAATTTGTTTGATGACGCCCTGTGTCGCAGTATGTGTTCCGCCGTCTGCTCCTGAAGTTATTGTTCGGGATGGAAATCCCTGCCAACAAAACGGAGTATATATTGATTATGTTGCTGGAACGCCTGCAACAAGGCACGACCTTTATGTTGATGGAGTGCTTGAGGCAACAGATATCTATCCAAATTATTTTTACAACCCCGGAGACTCTGCTCAGCACAGTTATGTTGTCAGAGCAATCAATGATTTGGATACTTGCTATACAGACTCTCTGCCTGTTAATATTGAAGATACCAATAATTCACCAACTGTTGCTCCTGTAATAACAAGCATTGTTGACCGCGATCCTCGAACTTTGGGACTTTTAATTTATTATAATGCAGGCTATCCTGCTGATAGGCATGATTTGTACAAAGACGGCGTTTTGTTTGTGACAAACTACATTTCAGGAACTCTAATTAATCCCGGGAATAACCTGCTTCACAATTATAGAATAGTTGCCATTAATGGTGACTGTTCATTGATGTCAAATGAAGTTGCAGCACAGGATAATGGTGTTAACCTTCCCCATATTCCAAAACCTCCTTTGCCTGAAATTCCATATCCTTTTCCTGCCAATTAAGTATTGAAAAGGCTAATATTGGATCAAAAAGGGGCGCAAAAGCGCCCCTTTTTTGTTAAAATATTACAGCGGAGGAAAGATGGATTACGATATTGTTATAATTGGTGCAGGTGTAGTAGGGCTTGCAATTGCTTCAGAATTAGCAAATTTGAAGAAAGAAATTCTTGTCCTTGAGAAAAATGAAAGCTTTGGAATGGAAACCTCTTCAAGATCAAGCGAGGTTATTCATGCGGGCGTTTATTACCCAAAAGATTCCCTGAAAGCGAAACTATGTGTCAAGGGAAACGAATTGCTGTATAATATTGCCCAAAATAACGACATACCTTATAAAAATTGCGGAAAATTGATAGTCGCAACATCTTCTGAAGAAGAGAAGAATCTTTCCCCTATTATGGAACACTCTCTTGAAATTGGTGCCAAAGGAGTCAGAGTAGTTGAAAATACGGAAATTAAAAAACTTGAGCCCAATGTTTATGCTCTTTCTGCTGTTTATTTTCCAACTTCTGGAATAGTGGACTCGCACTCTTTGATGAAGTTCTTCTATGGCAAAGCCAAAGAGAATGGCGTTGATTTTTTATTTAAAGGGGAAGTTTTCGGAATTGAAAAAAAAGAAAGTTTCTATAGAATTGAAATAAAGGAATATGACGGACAAATATCATCGGTTTCAACAAAAATAGTTATAAATTCAGCCGGGCTAAATTCTGGAAAAATTGCTGAAATCGCAGGTTTTGATGTTGAAAAACTGAAATATAAAATCTATTACAGGAAAGGAATTTATTTCAGGGTTCAAAAGAAACTTGCAAATATGCCCAAAATGCTTATTTATCCTGTTCCGCCAGAGGATTCTACTGTTGGAATCCATACTGTTCCTGAACTTTCGGGCGGTATGCGCTTAGGCCCCTATGACTTCTGGGTAAATGAAATAGACTACTCGGTTGATTCGTCTTACTTGGATTTGTTCTATATTGCCTCTAAGAAATTTCTTCCTATTTTGGAAAAGGAAGATTTGAGCCCGGATATGGCAGGTTTTCAGGCAAAAAGATATGGACCAAATGAAAAAAGCAGAGATTTTATTATCAAGGAAGAAAGCAAAAACGGCTTTCCCAACTTTATCAACCTTATAGGAATAGAATCTCCCGGTCTAACCTCTTCTCCTTCAATAGCGGTTGAAGTGAAAGAAATTGTAAAAAACCTTTAGGTGATTATTTTTTCTCTTTTTTCTTCTTGTTTGAAACAGGCGGCTTGTAATTTCTTATTGCCTTTACTCGCTCCGCTCCAAAAAGATCAATAATTTTTTTGCCTGTTTCGCAAATTTGTTCTGTTTCCTCAGGAGTCAAATTAGCCATAATTTCATCAAGGATATCCTTTACCGCTTTTTCTGTCTCTTGAAGTTTTGTTTCTCCGGAAGGAGTCAACAAAATAGTGTAGTATCTTTTGTCATCCTGAAGTTTTACGCGCTTTATAAGTTTTTTCTTTTCAAGTAGTTTTGAAACAACCGTGATGTTACCGCCTGTGTGAATTAAGCTTTCTCCAAGCTGTTTTTGGTTTCCGGGTTTCTTTTCCTTGATCGCTTTCAGGATAAAAAATTGCGAAGGAGTAATTCCGTGCTTTCTGATTTCTTTCTCAAGGAAAAATGATACAAGGTCTGAGAAGTCTTTCAGGGTTTTAAAAATTTCAAATGAGTTCCTTGCTTTTTGGTTTTTCCTTTCTTTTTCTAACATCGTGTGCCTCCAAAGAGTAAAACATTCAACCTCGCCAAAAAATTCCTATTCCAAAAATATTATAACACAAAAAAAATAAGAAGAAAACTTCCTCTTTAACTTCTTGAAATTGCCTTTTTGTTATGTTAATCTTACCCCCTTTGGAGATTCTTTTGTTTTTCCCGAGGGGGGAAACAACAAAAAATCACAAATTGGGATTTTTTATCAGATAAGGAGGTTTTATGGCTAAAATTCTGATTGTTGATGACGACAGAGACATTGTAGAGGCGATAGGCATACTCCTGAAAACATTTGGGTATGAAACCGATTTTGCTTTCAACAGGGGAGATGGAGAAAAAAAGGTCGAAAGCTTCAATCCTGATCTCCTAATTTTGGATGTTATGATGGAAGAACCTGATGACGGAATAGTCCTCGCGAGGGATTTGAGAGCAAAAGGTTACAATAAGCCAATCATTATGCTCACCAGTTTAGGAAAAGTGACGGGATATGATTATAACAAAGATGACAATCTTA
>JAAZNT010000270.1 GCA_012798145.1 Thermoanaerobaculaceae bacterium
CATCTTCTTTGCCAATTCTTTCTCGCCGAGGTTGTAATGCACAAGAGCAAGTTTTAATTTCGCCGAATAATATTTCCCGCCTTTGGGATATTTTTGCATAACTTTTTCAAAGGAGTCTTTTGCCTTCAAATACTCTTTGTTCCCATAGTAGCACTCCCCTATCCAATAATGGCAATTTTCAGCAAGTGGGTGCTCAGGGTAAATTTCAGTAAACTTTTGAAATTCGTCCAATGCAATTTGATACTTCCCCTGAATGAAGTCTGAATAAGCGTTCTGATATAGTTTTTCTGGCGTGTCATCTGAAGAAGCGTTTATTGAAGATGAAATTTGCTCTTCCCCAACTGTTTTTGGAGGAGAATATGACTGAGCCGTTTTCATTTCTGAAATTGCACTATTCAGTTTCTCCACTTCAATTTTCAAGTTTTCCAAATCAACCCTTAAATCAGCAGTTTGGCTTGATCTTTGAAGCGCATCAAGTTTGTTTTCAATCATTTCAATCTTTTTGCTTAAATTTAATATATCTGCGCTAAGCGCTTCATATTTTTTTTGCAATAATAGAAGGTCGTTTTGCAGTTTCTCTATCTCTTCTTTTGTTCCTGCAAAAGTAAGAATACTGCCAAGCAGGAAAAAGGCAAAAATAATTTTTTTCATCTATGTGTCTATTCTGTCAGAAGGAATTCAGCCCTTCTGTTCTGCTGCCAGCATTCCTCATTGTGATCAGTGCAAAGCGGCTTGTTCTCTCCATAAGAAACTGTTTGAATTTTTGAGGCGGGAACTCCAAGCCCTACAAGAAATTCCTTTGCTGAATTTGCTCTTCTTTCCCCAAGCGCAAGGTTGTATGCTTCTGTGTTTCTTTCGTCGCAGTGCCCTTCAATGATAAGTTTGAACTCTGGGTGAGCCATAATCCATTCGGCATTCTTCTTTAAGATTTCCCTTGCTTCGGGAAGGATAGCCCACTTATTTGTTTCAAAATGGATTCTTTTCAAAACTCCCTGTTTATTATAATAATCAGCAGTAGTCTCGACTTTTAACTGCTCAGTCTGTTTTTCTGGAGTCCACCCTGTTGACGGCTGTTCTGAGACGGCTGGAGCGGGAGGAGGAGTCTTTGGCCCTGCCTCTTTCTTTTTACAGCCGTTCATAATTAAAAGTAGAGAAAAAACAAGAATCAGAACAAATATCAACCTTCTTCTCTGCATAATACACCTCCTCTTTAAAGTGATATTTTATGTTAAGGAATTTTTGAAGTCAAGTTTGCTTTGGCAATCAAACTTTATTTGTGAAATTAATGTTGGTATAATTCAACACTTGTTGTTTAATTATAAAGGAGGAAATATTTATGGGTTTTGATATTGAAATCTCATCAGCGATTTTTGAATCTTTCACCAAGAAATTCTCAAAATCAATCAAAAGCGATGTGGTGATAGCAGGTGCAGGGCCTTCCGGGTTGCTTTGCGCTGGAATTCTTGCCAAAAAAGGGCTCAAAGTGACAATTCTTGAAAAGCGTCTTGCCCCCGGGGGCGGAATTTGGGGAGGGGCAATGGGGATGCCGGAAATCATTCTTGAAAAAGACACAGAAGCGATCCTCAAGGAACTTCATATAAAAGCGACAAATGCTGGCAATAATCTTCTTGTTGCAAGCGCTTTTGAGCTTTCTGCCGCTTTAATTCTTTATGCGATAAAATCTGGGGCAATTATCCACAATTTGACATATTTGGAAGATTTGGTTGTTATAAAAAAGAAAGTTTGCGGAGTTGTTGTCAA
>JAAZNT010000271.1 GCA_012798145.1 Thermoanaerobaculaceae bacterium
ACCTACAAGATCCCAGTTGAATTTATTATAGCGCGTCATCAGGCGGTTGAGCAGAGTCAATCTTTGCTCTTAAGCAACTACACAGCGGACGCTGAAGTTGATTACCACTTCAAAGTTCCCGGTACAGCGGGAAGCGTTGATGTGACATTCTTGAATCAATTCTTGTATGACCCAAAAGCAGGGGCAAGGTGGGTTCAGAAAGACCTTCTCGTCAATGGCGTAAAATGGAAAGGAAAAACAATCCCTGAACTTCCCATAATTGAGCCGGAGAAAATAAACACCCTGCCCCTTGTTTTGACTTTAACAAGGGCTTACACCTACCGTCTTATAAAAGAGGAGGAATTCAGGAGAAGAATGTGCTATGTTATTGAATTTCTTCCCTCTCCCGGGCAGAAAGTTCAGGATGTTTCGGGAAAAGTTTGGATTGACAAAGAAAACTACCTAAAAAGGCAGATCCAGATAATTCAGAAAAATATGACGCCTCCTCAAGTTTCAAATGAAGAGTTTGACCTTTACCAAATTTACGAAGAAAACGGAAAAGGTTACAACATCCTTTCTGAAATAAAGGCTCAGCAGATTTTTACCGTAATCGGCCAGACGGTTACAGCCGAAAAAGAGGTCTATTTTAGAAACATAAAAATAAACGATGAAAAATTCAGCGAAAAAGTTGATGAAGCTTTTAAAAGCGATGCTCCAATTTTGCAGGACACAGAAAAGGGATATAGATATCTTGAGAAAAATCCCGATGGAACGCGCTCTGTAAGGTGGGAAGAAAAAACGGGAAGATGGGCTGCTTTAGGTGGGGCTTATTACGACGAAAGTCTTGATTCTCCTCTTCCTTTTATTGGGGCAAACTATTTTGATTACGACTACAAAAAAACGAAATCGCAGGTAAATCTGTTCCTTGCAGGAGCGGTCAACTCATTTTCTTTTTCAAAGCCCGATGTTTTTCCTAAATTTGATTTTGCAGTGAGCGGGGTTTTCTTTCTTGTTTCTTTCAAAGACAGATATTTTGAAGAAGGGATTGAACAAAAGAACCAAGAGTTGAAAACTTTGAAACAACACATTTTTACAAGTCTTGGTTACAGGACAACTCAATTCTCGAAAATAAGATTTACCCTTGACGGCAGTTTTATAAAATTTAAGGAAACCAAAAAAACAGACGACTATTTCAAAACGCCAAAAGACCACTTTGACATTGCTTATGGGCTTTCTTACGACTATTCAAGACAGGGATGGCAAACAGCGGCTTCGTTTGAAGGGCATAAAAGAAGTTCATGGGAAAACTGGGGCTTTGGCTTCACCGATTCTGAAATCAAGAAGAACAAGGATTACTTGACTTGGGACCTAACTTTTGGCAAAACTTTTTACCTGAAAAATTTCCAAAAAGTGGGCGTTTCCCTATCTTATCTTGACGGAAAGGATCTTGACAGGTTCAGCAAATATCAATTCACATATATGGGTGCAAAATCGCTTTCAGGTTTTACGGGCAGCGGCATAAGGTTTGAAAAGGGATACATTACAAGAGTTTTATATTCCTTTGATGTGGCAAAAATTATTCGGTTCTCCTCAAATATTGACTATGCAAAAATCAAACAGAACAAGGACGACTTGAATTGGCAGAACCACACAGGCTTTGGTTTTTCCGGAACGATAGCAGGACCTTGGAACACAATTTGGTCTTTAGACCTTGGCTACGCCCTCAACAGCGACATTCCCAAAGTGAAACACGATTACACAGCCGCCCTTGTCGTCCTAAAACTTTGGGGAAGATGAAGAAAGTCAAAAGAAACAACAAAGCGAAGATCGATTTTCACAAATCATCCCATCTTGTGCCTGATGAAGCGGATACAGTTATCGGGACATCGAGTGAAATTGCGTTTTCCATACAACTCTTAAGAACAACTTTCACTTCTTCCACTTTTTCATTTTTTGTTTCAACGATAAGTTCATCGTGGATTTGAAGGACTAAATAGGAGCCTTCCGGCAGGTTTTTGTCAACTTCAATCATCGCTTTTTTTATAAGGTCTGCGGCGGAGCCCTGAATCACAGCATTTACCGCCTGTCTTAAAAGAGATTCTTGAATCTGCTTACCAACTTTTTTTATTCCTTTGAAGAATCTTCTTCTGCCAAGAATTGTTCTTACTTCTTCGTTTTCAACTGCTTCTTTTTTGACTTTTTCAAGATACGCTTGAACGGAAGGGAAAGTGACGAAGAACTTTTCAAGAAACAAAGACGCTTCACTCCTTGCTATCCTTAAATCTCTTGAAAGTCCGAAGACGCCTTTGCCGTAAATTATGCTGTAATTGACCGCTTTTGCTTTTCTTCTCATATCTTCTGTCACATTTTCTTGGGAAACACCAAAAATCTGGGAAGCAAGAAGAGAATGAATATCAAGATTTTCTCTAAAAGCCCTTGATAGAGTCTCGTCTTTTGAAAGATGGGCGAGAATCCTTAATTCAATTTGGCTATAATCTGCGGAAACGAAAGACATTCCCTGAGAAGAGATAAATCCGCGTCTGATTAAAAGCCCATATTCTCCTTTGACTGGAATGTTTTGCAGATTTGGGTCTTTGGACGAAAGGCGCCCCGTGGCGGTGGCTGTTTGGTTGAATGTTGTGTGAACTCTTGATGTTTTTTCATTTATAAAGTTGGGAAGGGCGTCTATGTAGGTTGACTTGAGTTTGTTCAATGTCCTGTGTTCAAGAAGGAGAGGAATTACAGGGTGAGCGTCATAAATATCTTCAAGGGCGTCTGTTTCGGTTGAGAAACTTTTTGTCTTAGCCGTTTTTCGCGTTGAAGGAAGGTGAAGTTTGGAAAAGAGAATTTCTCCCACCTGCTTCGGACTGGAAAGGTTGAACCTCACATTGACTATTTCAAAAATCTTGTCCTCAATCTCTTTAATTTTTTTGTCAAAATCTTTTGAAAGGTTTTCAAAATATCCTCTGTCAACAAGGATTCCTTTCTTTTCCATTTTGGCAAGAATCAAAACGAGCGGAAGTTCAATTTCTTTGTAAAGGTTTGACATTTCCATTTTTTCAAGGTCTTCAATAATAAAAGGTGTCAAAAGACAGTGCTGAAAGGCAATTGAAGAGGGATCTTTGCCAATGACAAAATGGAGCCGTTTTTGAATCGCCATTTCCATACTTTTCGGGTTTTCAGGGTCGAGAAGGTAACAAGCGATTGAGAGGTCATTCCATTTTGAAAAATTCGCATCTATGTCATCAAACTCCTTTAGTGTCTCTTTTGAGTTTGACAAGCAGAGAGGAAGCGAAAAAATTTTTTTCAAAAAAGGAGCGCTTTTGTCAACAAAAAAGACCTCTTTCCCGTCGGAGAGAAAAATCTTATCTTTTGATTCTGCAAATCCGACAAACTTTTCTTTTGAAAGAGAATCAAGAATTTTTTCATCAAGGGCTCTGAGTGTAAAAGATGGCTCTTTTTTAACATCTTCGCTATTTAACAGAGAGAAAAATTCATATTTCTCAAAAAGTTTTTTCAAATTTTCTTCATTTCGCTCTTTCAATTTCAACTTCTCGAGGTCAATCTCCATTGGAACATCTCTCTGTATTGTAGCCAATTTTTTTGAAAGGATTGCTGATTCCATATTTTCCTTCAAACTTTCCCTGTAACTTTTCTTTTCGATCCGATCAATATTATCAAAAATTTTCTCAAGAGAACCAAATTTCGAGACAAGCTCTTTCGCCCCCTTTTCTCCTATTCCCGGAACTCCCTTGATGTTGTCAATCGGGTCGCCCCACAAGGCAAGAACATCGGTAACATTTTCGGGATAGACACCAAAAAATTCCTTGACTCCCTCTCTGTCAAGAAGAGCGTCCTCTTTTTTTGTGTGGATGATTTTCACATTATTGTCAACAAGTTGGAAAAGGTCTTTGTCTGCTGTAACAATGACAACTTCAAAATCTGATTTTTTTGCCTTCTCCGCTATCGTTGCTATTATGTCATCTGCTTCGTATCCTTTAAGTTCAAGAATTGGTATTCCCATATTTTCAAGAATTTCTTTTGAAGGGGCTATCTGCTCCTGAAGGTCTTGGGGGGTTTCTTCCCTGTTTGCTTTGTAATCAGCGTATTCTTTATGTCTGAATGTCGGTTCGGGAAGGTCAAAAACAAAAGCGATATAGGAGGGGCTATAATCCCTCAAAATCTTTTCAGCCATTTTAATAGTTCCAAAAATGGCGTTAGTTTTCTTCCCCTCAGATGTTGAAAGGTTTCTTATTGCGTAAAACGCTCGGAAAAGAATTGAAGAAGCGTCCACAAGAAAAATTTTCTTCATAATACCTCCAAAATATTATTGTATAAGAAGTGACGGGAATTTAAAACTTTTTAAGCACAAAAGCGAACAAAAAGGAATTGTCAAAATTGTCTCACCTGAGGATGCTTAGTAATTTGGGAAAATCCTTTTCCCTCGTTTTTTTGTGAGACAATTTAAGGGTGAGGTTTCCGTTAAAAAATGCAGTCACTGCGATTTTTTCTTCGCAGCAACTTCCCCCTTGTCATCCTGAACGCTCCTTTGAAGCAATTGCCTCTGAAGGATCTCCCGACTTCGAAGCGACAAGATTCTTCAAGGGTCAAGAACGAGGGAAACAATCAGAATGACGCTCAAGCATCCCCTCTCATCTCAGGAGAGGGCGGGGTGAGGTTACCGCTTTCCCCCCCTCGCCTATCAGGAGAGGGG
>JAAZNT010000272.1 GCA_012798145.1 Thermoanaerobaculaceae bacterium
CTTCCTTGCATCTCACCCCCCAGCGCCTATGTGCACTTATCTTCCATTTTCGCTAATCAATCTATAATCGCTTGTTAAAGTTTTCTTAATGACAAATCTGGGTTAAAGTTATCTTAATGAAAAATCTGGGTTTAGATTACCATGAAAATCTGGGAATGGTGAATTCTGGAGGGTTCAGAGCTTTGCTGTCTTTTGTCAAAAAAACCAGTTATCGCATCTTTGTGAGCCATTCCTTACACTTCCCCCCATTTTAGAAAGGGGAAGTGAAAGTTATAACTTATAAAATTTTGTTTTCAGTTAATTCTATTTCTTTTCAGTTTGTTTTGGGTTTGTTGTTTTTGATGAATCTGTGTTCTGCGACTTTTCCTTTTCAGCAACATTGCCAGTCTTTTTGATGCAGATGAGGGCGGATGTTTGGGATATTTTGTTGTTCTTGAATTTTGCTCTTATTGGAATTGTTGCAAAATATTCTGTTTTGTTGGGATTTTCTGAAAAGAATTTCTCGCTTTTCTCTTTTAGTTGTGGAAAAATCAACGCTTTGTTTGTTTCAAGTTCAACATACTTTCCGCAAAAATGGTATTCCATTTTTTGATCGGGACTTAAAATAAATGGGTCTGAAGGATTTGTCTGCCATTCACCTTGAGATTTTCTTACAAATTGCTTAACTGGAACGCCGACAAACTCAAAATTAGCAGAATTTTCTTCGGGCTGTTTGTTGTTTTTCCAGATTTTTTTAAAAGTTAAGGATACTCCATTGCATTCAAAGGAGTTTTGAGCAAAATCGTCTGCGGTTGAATTCCCCGCAGGGTCGGAAATGAAAATTGATATCTTTCCGTTGCCGGGATTTGAAAGTTCGCTAAATGGAATTGTTGAGGGATGAAAAGCGCCAAGGGAGGGAACATAAATCGCATAGGGCTCATTTGGATCAAGTTCATACCATTTAACATACTTTATACCATCGTAACGCCAGACTACAGTAGGAGAATCTGTTGTCCAAGTTACATCATCTTCTCCGCTATTTTCATCTTCATCCCAATGCATTAGCATTCCTGGGCCAACAATTACTTCTGCTGTTCCATCTCCCTCAAGATCGTCAATCTCAATATAACTATTCGTTACCAAACCATTGTTGTAATTAGAGTCGCTATTTGTTAGGTTATCGGTCTCATAGGGGGTGATTGGAACAAAGCAGCCATTTCTCCATTGCCATGCAGCAAGACCTTGTCCTTTGCCATTTGCCCCAATGCCGCTTCCCTCCCAAACAAGTTCAGGAATATTATCACCTGTAAGTTCAACAAGCCTAAAACTTGACCATTCTGCTACGATCCCAATTGGTTTATTGTTGTCGCAGACAAGTTGAAAAGTTTGTCCGCCATCTACAGTTTTTAGTAACCTCCACCAAATAGTACCAAGGCAATCGTTCCAAGCCAAGAGAACATAATCGTTGGGGTCATCTGGGATTTTAAAAATTAGAGGGAAATGATAATCACCACTATTGTCTCTTGAATGGAGGAACAAACCGAAGTTTGGATTGTCTACGCTGACAGGAAAATGAATCCTTTGACAGTCCTGACGGAGTTCATTCGGGTACCATTGCTTTCCAAGTTCAATAGCTTTAGTGTCTGATAAAGTTAGAGCAAAAGAGTATATAGCCATTATAAAATTAAGTCCTAACAAACAAAATATTTCCTTTTTCATCTTTTCCTCCCTAATTTTTTGGTGGAAACAAAGAGACGTTAGCCATAACATCCGCTGGATAACTTCCTCTGCTATTATATCTTTTAAGACCGATTTTTATAGCATTTTTAAAATTATCAAGACTCTTCGTTTCTTCGATTTTTCCATATTTCCTGAAATTGCAACTATCAAAGGCTGCTCCCAAATCTATGCTGACATCAGCATCTAACAATAAAATTGGATCTTTAGAAGAAGGAGTCTCAGTGCTTTTCCACATAAGTTTTTGAACTGCGGTAATGTACCATATCTGCAGTAGGCCATATGTTGAGGCAATTGGAATTTGTGCGGGAATGTCCTGCCATGTAAAAAACCAATCAATAAAGGCACTTCTAACGGCATCGCAGGATATGCCAGGTTGTTCTTGAGCATTACAATAATATTTTCCATTGTGAAATGCAATTGTCGTTTTTCCCCAAGTGCCAGTATCCCATCCTTGACGAGTTCCACTACAAGGGCCTTTTCTTCCATAAAGCCTATTTGGATAACTTCCCTCGGCCCAACCATTGTTGGCATTATAGATATTAGTTAAAGTTGCTGTTTCTGGAGGTTCCAAGCTGCCATAAGTCTTGCATTGATAGTCGATGCAAGAAGGATCAATGGGGTTGGGTATCATAGATACAATTTTCTTGAAGGCGTCTATTTTTTGCGAAAGTTGTGGAGACAGTAAAGTACCGTCTGGATAATGAAAACTTGCGTAATCCGTGCCCTTATCTGCCCATTCATCAGGTGTCCAAATCCACACACCCGCTAATAACCCACCGGCCGTGGAATTTTCTGTTCCTATGTCAAGACTCAACGGCTCATACCTGAACGAATCAGCTATGTAGTTTCCATTCTCTTTCTTCGCCTCTTGATGAACATGTCCCTTCAAATACTGCGGTGGAATTCCGTATTTGTCAGCGTATTTTATGATCTCTTCATCGTAGTTGTTGTAAGTTGTGCCAAGCCTCAAAATTTTCCTCCTTAAAAATTATACCTCAAACAAAAAAGGGGGCGAAGCCCCCTTTGTTAGTTTTCTATTTAGCCAATTCTACTTCTTTTAAGTTTGCTTTGGGTTTGTTGTTTTTGATGAATCTGTGTTCTGCGACTTTTCCTTTTCAGCAACATTGCCTGTCTTTTTGATGCAGATGAGGGCGGAAACGGAAAGCAGTTTTCCATTTTTCATCTTGCCTGTGATTTTAACTGAAGTGAAGAATGTCTGTTTTTCAGGGTTCTGTTCAAAAAAACTGCTTGCTTTATTTTGAATATCGGGGAAAAACAAACTTTTTGAAATTTCCAGTTCCAAATATGGTCCTACAAAATGATATTCCATTTCTCCATCAGGACTGGGGATAAACGGATCATCAGGATTTAATTGCCATTCCCCTTGATTTTGCCTTTTAATTTGTCTGACTGGACTTCCCTGCCATTCAAAATTTGCTAAGGCAATATCTGGATATTTATTATTTTTCCATTTCTTTTTAAAGTTCAGTGAATTCCCTTTATAGACGAATTTTGTTGTGTCAATATCATCAACGGTAAATCCTTTTGGTGGATTGCAAACAAAAATTCTCATTTTTCCATTTCCTCCGTTGCTTAATTCAGAATATGGAATAGTTGAGGGATGAAATGCCCCCAATGCTGGAACGCTTATTGGATATGGGTCGTCAAGAGAAAATGGGTATTCCTGCCAGAGAGTGTAAAATGAGCCATCGTATTTATAAATTCTCAGGGGACCATCAAAAACCCAATCCCAATCATCCATATTTGGAGGGTTCACTGGATATCTTTCTCCCCAGGGATATACAATTACTTCAGCCTTCCCATCTTCATCAAGGTCGTTTAGAACCACCTCCATACCCATACTGGTTGAAAAGAGTGGATATGAAATCATACTGTTACCATAGCTCTCTTCTGGGGCGAGGTCCACAAGTTTTCCATTTCTCCACTGAAAAACTACCATTGCTGTCATATCTCTTGGAGAATCTGTAACTAATATTTCAGGAATCTGGCTTCCTGTAACATATTCCTGTCTTATATATATGCTGCGGAATACCCTTGCTCCTACTTGCCAACCATATCGTGGAAAATCCTGATAGACAACATAATCGTTGCCATTGGTACTTATCATTAATCTGCAATAGATATCTGTCCAATATTTCCAAACAAGGAGAAGATAATTTGAAGTGTCATTAGGAACATTAAATTGCAAATAGGAGAGTTGCTCATGATCTATTAATCCCTCTGGATTGTATAAGTCATAATAACCTATTCCACTACCTTCTCTCTTATACAACTCATCCGTTTCAACTAATGCTGGAGGAACATTTCTCACCGCTATATTTGCAACTTCATCAGGTGTAAGAGAACCATAAGCAATTAAACAAAACATTGCATTTAATATTAGACTAACTAACAAATAGATTACTTTCTTTTTCATTTTTGCCTCCTAATTAATCGGTTTGAAAGCAGAAGAACCGCCAATAATGGTAAACCCATACCCAGTTCCCCTTGGATTGTTATAGTTTTGGAACATTGTTTGAAGAGCATTGAGATAAATGGAATAATCAGAAAATGAAGGTGAATTTCTACTCCTGTTTCCGCGATAAAACAGTATTTTATCATACTTTACACCCACATCAAGATTTGTTTCAACATTAAAAAGGTAGGAAGGATGTCTTCTTTCTGGATTTTGAGTTTCCCATTCTGCCTCCGATACCGCCGTTGGATACATTATTTGCATCAAACCATAGCTTGAAGCGATAGCAATTTCGGCATTTACATTTGGATGATTGTAAAGCCATTCTATTCTATTTGTCGTTTGAGAGGCTTGCAACCCTTGAGCACCGCTTCCGCTGTAAAATCTATCATCGTGAGCAAAATATGAAAAAGGATTAAGCCAATTCTTTCTTTGATTGCAGGGACCAACATGATGCCCCTGATAATGTTCATTATAGTAATTGTAAGGATAAGAGCCATCTCTCCAGCCATCATCAGATTTTACTATTTGCCATATTGTAACCGCATCGTTTAATCCTAAATTAGCGCATCCAACAAATGGCCATGTTGTTTGAGTTTCGTCATAGCCTGAATAAATCCTATAGTTTGTTCTTGGTTGATTGTCCTCATCAGTTAAGAGTGAATTTGGAACTCCAAAAAGGTAAGGTGTATAAAGCGGATTAAACCTTACTCCTGCCATATTAAACCTTTGAACATCATAAGACATTGGCTCGTATCTAAATGTCTGTCGGTCAAATGTATGATTGGTTTCGTGGTCAACCTGACTTTTTATATACTGCGGCGGTATCCCGTAATGATTTGCGGCAACATTTATTTCATTATCATATTGATTGTTGGCTATCCCCAATCTCGGAGAGTATCCTATGTTCAATGTGACTCCTAAGCTGCCTTGTCTGTTTGGATCCTTTGAAGATACTTTTATCGTTATGTTTCCTGTGTGGACTGTCTGTAGTCTTAAATTGTGCCTTTCTAATGAGCTGTTATCATTAAATATTA
>JAAZNT010000273.1 GCA_012798145.1 Thermoanaerobaculaceae bacterium
GAGTCCAGTATCTTAATGGAATGATATAGAGCGGATTTTTTTCTTTTTCCCACAAGACAGCAACCAAATAGGCAAAAGGAATCGTGAACCCGACAAAGCCGATGTATAAAAGAGGAGGATGGATAGCCATATAAAAATTTTGCAATAATGGATTTAACCCGTTTCCGTCAATTAAATGAGCCATTTCCGAAGAAACTAAATTCCCTTGCGGGTATGTCAAAGGAGTAAAGGGGTTTGTCTTAAATGAGAGCAAAAAAAGAAAAAATCCCTGCACAATAAAAAAGATTAAAGAGGCGAAAGGAAGAAGATTCAAAATCTTTTTCCTAAAAAGATATAGCGCAATAACACAATAAAAAGAGAGGATAAATTCCCAGAAGAGAAGGGAACCTTCCATTCCGCCCCAAAGAGCGCTAATTTTAAAGACAAGCGGCTGGGTCCTTCTTGAATATTCATACACATACTTGATTGTGAAATCATTTTTAATAAAAGATATAACCAAAATTGAAACAGACAAAAAATTTAATAGGAACAAAGAAATTAAAGAACGCTCCGCGCTTTTGAAAGCCCTTAAATCTTTTTTCGCTACAGCAATTAAGGAAACTGTTACACCCCACAAACATAAAGCGTGAGCAAAATAAAGCAAAAAAGTCCCAAAATCTCTCATTTTTTTTCAGTTTTCTTTTCTGGGAGCCTTGATTCGTATTTTGAGGGACATTTTACGATTAACTCTTTTGCTTCAAAAAAATTTTCGCCCATTCTTCCTTCGGCGACAACATCAAGCCCTTCAGCAAATGATTCAGGAACATTTCCTGCATAGTGGATTGGAATTGTTGCTTCTTCATCTTCAAGAATGAAATAAAGTTCAGGTTTGTCATTTGAAATTTTTGCACTTCCAATTCGCACTCTTCCCGTTAGTCTTACTCTCTCTCCATTATTGTATTTTGAATTCACAAATTCTTGCGGAGTCATATAAAAAACCTTCCCTCCTTTTAATCCACCGGAAAGGAAGAATAGGACAACTGCTCCGAGAATTATAGTAACACCAATAACAAACTTTGTTCCCATAACAACTCCAAATAAATTTTAGAATAAAATAAAACAACCAACTTTGCAAATAATTTCTTTTTTTAAAATAAAAATTTTATGCTATAATTCGGTTTGTTTTTATTTTAAGAAAGGGGACAGAATGACAGTCAAATTCAATTTTGAGTTGAGCGAAAAAGAAAAGAAAAGTCTTTTGGAAAGATTTGTAAGGTATTGCAAAATAAATACAAGATCCTCAGACACTTCTGAAGATTTCCCCTCAACAAAAGAGCAATGGGATTTGCTAAAGATTTTAAAAAAAGAACTTGAGGATATGGGACTTGAGGAAATTTCACTTGATGAAAAAGGGTATCTTTTTGCCGCTCTTCCCGCTACAAAAGGTTATGAAAACGCTCCAGTTATTGGCTTTTTAGCCCATGTCGACACTTATCCAGGAACCAGTGCCGAAAATGTTTCTCCCCAAATAATTGAAAATTATAACGGCAAACCGATAATTCTAAACGGAAACGGGATCGTTATTGATGAGGACGATTCTCCCCATCTTTCAAAAATGGCGGGGCATACAATAATAACTACAGATGGAAAGACCCTCCTTGGAGCAGACGATAAGGCAGGAATCGCTTCAATAATGGAAATGGTCGCTTATTTTAAATTCCATCCCGAAATTCCGCACGGCAAAATTAAGGTTGGATTTACACCAGATGAAGAAACTGGAAGAGGAGCAGATTTTTTTGATGTAAAGAAGTTCGGAGCAGACGCCGCTTACACTGTTGACGGCTCGATTCTTGGCGAAATTGAAACAGAAACTTTCTGTGGGGATTCAGCAGAAGTTGAAGTCATCGGTTACGACATCCACCCGGGGCTTGCAAAAGACAAAATGAAGAATGCAGTAAGAGCGGCGGCAGATTTTATTAGCAGACTCCCGGAGGACAACCTTCCGGAAACCACTGAAAAAAGGGAATCCTACCTCCACCCGATTGCAATCAGCGGAGAAGTGGGAAAAGTTGTGGTTAAATTCATTGTCAGGGCTTTTAATGTTGAAGAACTTAAAGAAAGGGAAGAAGACATAAAGAGGATAGCCGCAGAAACAGAAAAAGATTGGAACGGCGTAACCTTCAAAGTCAACATTGAAGAAGGATACCGCAATATGAAGGAAGTGCTTGACCAGTATCCTAAAGTTGTAAATCTTGCAAAAGAAGCCGTAAAACTCAGCGGCGTCGAGCCTTTTGAAGGATACATAAGGGGCGGAACAGACGGCTGCCGGCTTTCTTTCATGGGGCTTCCCACTCCCAATATATTCAACGGGGCTTTAAGTTTCCACGGAGTAAAAGAACACATTTCCCTTGAGTGGATGTCAAAATCGTGTGAAACTTTAAGACATTTAGTCAAGCTTTGGGCAGAAGAGAAAAGTATAAAATAACAGCACTCCATCTTGGAGTTTTTCAATAATTCAACACCACATCTCGCCCTATTGATTAAGCCAAAAAAGAATATTATATTGTTGGCTCAGGTGATACCTATGGCAGACCATAAAATACGGAAACAATTATTGCTGAACAATCAGAAAATAACCTACACCGTCATCAGAAACAATCGCGCTTACAAAATTTGGCTAAGGATTGATGAAGAAGATGGCCTTGTGGTTGTCCTTCCAAAAGGAAGAAAAATAACAGGCATCCCGAAGATAATCAGAAAGCACAAAGAATGGGTTTTGACCGCTCTCCAAAAAAGAGAAGAAAGATTGAAAAACGCTCCCCCGCCTCTTGGTTCCTCAAAAATAGTTGTTTACAGGGGAAGAAAAGTTGATCTTAAAATAAAGAATGTCGCCTGCCCCAAACCAAAAGTTAAACTTGAAAACAATTCAATTAATGTCATTATGCCAAAAGATTCCGATTTGAGCGTAAAAGAGGTGCTTTCAGACTGGCTTAAAGAAAGGGCGCTTCTTTTCTTCTCCAGAAGAGTGGAGTATTTTGCCGGCAAACTGGGATTAAAATTTGGCTGTATTTGTGTTAGAGACCAAAAAACAAGATGGGGCTCCTGTAGTTCTAAAGGCGCTCTTTCTTTTAACTGGCGTCTTCTTTTCGCTCCCCCTGAAATTCTTGACTATGTTGTCGTCCATGAAGTTTGCCACCTCAAATACCACGACCACTCAAATAGATTTTGGCATCTCGTTTCCTCCATTTTCCCCAACTACCAAAAAAGCAGAATGTGGCTCAAAGAAAATGGACTAACATTAAAAGCTTAAAGTGAAGAAAAGGGGCTTTAAAAAAGCCCCTTTTTCATTTATCCTGCTTCAGAAAAAAATCCCTTGAAAATTTCATTCCTTTGTCGGTTTTCTCCTTGAAGTCAATTTTCAGAAGATATGAAGATGTTGTTGAAATTGCAGGAGGGGGTGAGGGAAATTTTACAGACAATTCTTTTGGAATGTCGGGGTAAAATTCCAAAGATTCTCCGCCTTTTATTGTGCCAACAATTGCTTCTTTGTACTTATGAATTTCTTTGACTTTCAGATTCCATTTTTTCTTTGACTCTTTATCTGCGTAAGCGGCAGAAACATTAAGTTTGTATTTTTTTCCCTCTTTAAGTCCATCTCCTAATCCTGCTGAAATTTTAAGGAATCTATAAGACATACCATCTGAGACCACCGCTTTTTCTTCATCGTCAAGAATCTGGACCGCAATGTCGGTAAAAAGGTTGTAATCCTCTTCTCCCATTTCAAGTTCAAAAGCAACTTCTTCTTCATTTTCGGCAAGTGAAAAACTTTTTAAATATTCAGAAGATTTGTTCGCTTCTGTTTTTTCTTCGCAATACCCTGTTATTTTTGCCTCCACTTCGCCCTTAATTGCATCGGAAAGGATAGA
>JAAZNT010000274.1 GCA_012798145.1 Thermoanaerobaculaceae bacterium
AAGAGTTATTCCTCCTATCGCAACTGTGGGAAATGGACATTCCTCTATTATTTTAATCTGCTCTTTTTGGGAGACAACCTGATGAGGATTCTCTTTTGTTTTTGTTTCATAAACGGGACCAATAGCCAAATAGTTGACTGGAAAAGAAAAAGCGATTTTCGCCACTTTATAACTGTGTGTAGAAATGCCAAGAATAACCTTTTTCCCGAGCAGTTCTCTTGCTCTATCTGGAGGAATATCATCCCATCCTAAATGAACCGCTTTTAATCCAAGAATGAATGCGATATCGCTTCTGTCGTTTATAACAAGGGTTGCTTTATAATTTTCAAAAAGTTTTTGGAGTTTTTCGGCGTTGTGAAAAATTTCCCTGTCGCTTCTATTCTTGTCCCTGTATTGTATCAATGTTGCGCCGCAGTCAAGAAGCGTTTTGGCCCACCTCAACAGTTTTTTTTCTTCAAGGTTTGGTTGCGAGATTGGATAAACAGGAGGAATCTTTATCATTTTTTAGGCAGGATTTCTTCAAGAAACTTGGTTGAAATATTGCCAAGTTGGAAGTTTCTTCTTTCAATTATTTTAAGATGAAGAGGGATATTTGTTTTGATTCCTTCAATTATAAATGATTCAAGCGCTCTTTTCATCCTTGCGATGCAATCCTGTCTTGTGTGCGCTCTAACTATTAATTTTGCCAAAAGCGAATCGTAATTTGGAGAAATGACGCAACCTGAATATGCGGCAGTGTCAACTCTGACGCCCGGTCCTCCTGCTATGTGAAAAGTTGATATTTTCCCCGGGCAGGGGGTGAACCTGTAAGGATCTTCAGCGTTTATTCTGCATTCCATTGAATGTCCTATTATTTTGATATCATCTTGGTTGTATATCATCTTATCGCCCGATGCCGCTAAAATTTGCGATTTTATTAAGTCAATTCCTGTTATATTTTCTGTGACAGGGTGCTCAACTTGTATTCTTGTATTCATTTCCATAAAGTAGAATTTATCGTTTTCGTAAAGGAACTCCATAGTTCCGGCGTTTTCATACCCCACATATTTTGCCCCTTTGACGGCGGTTTCGCACAATTCTTTTCTGATAAGGGGAGTGAGAGCAGGGGAGGGTGCTTCTTCAATTAGTTTTTGGTGTCTTCTTTGGATAGAACACTCTCTCTCGTTGAGGTGGATTATATTTCCATATTTATCTCCAAGAATCTGAACCTCTATGTGTCTTGGCTTTTGGAGATATTTTTCAACATATATTGAATCGTCGGCAAAGGATGCCCCTGCCTCGCTTTTTGCCATCTTGAACGCTTGTTCCATCTCTTTTTCAGAGTTGACAACCCTCATTCCTTTTCCGCCGCCGCCTGCCGCCGCCTTGAGTATGACGGGGTATCCAATCTCTTTTGCATAAAATAGCGCTTCTTCATAATCTTTGACTGGCTCTTCAGAGCCGGGGATAACCGGAACTCCCGCTTTCTTCATCACTTTTTTTGCTTCCGATTTGTTTCCCATAAGCGAAATTATTTCAGGAGGAGGGCCTATGAAAGTGAGGTTGCAAGTTCTGCATATTTCGGCAAATTCGGGATTTTCTGACAAAAATCCGTATCCGGGATGGATTGCATCTGCATTTGAGATTTCTGCCGCCGCTATGATTGAGGGAATTTTCAGATAGGAGTGGTGGCTTGGAGGAGGGCCTATACAAACGCTTTCATCTGCAAACCTGACATGAAGAGAGTCAATATCTGCGGTGCTGTGAACCGCTACAGTTTTTATGCCGAGTTCTTTGCAAGCCCATATTACTCTTAAAGCGATTTCGCCTCTATTTGCAATTAAAATTTTTCTGAACATTTTACAAAGCTGTGTCTATGACCATTATCACTTCGCCGTATTCAACCGGGTCAGCGTTTTGAACTTTTATTTCAACGAGTTTTCCGTCAACTTCACATTCAATCTCATTCATAATTTTCATTGCTTCAATTATGCATAGAGTTTGGCCTTTCTTTACGAAATCTCCAACTTTCACAAAGGGATCAGCATTTGGGGCTGGGGCTCTGTAAAAAGTGCCGACCATCGGGGATTTTACTTCGTAAATAGAAGCAGAGACGCTTTTTTCTTTGGTTTCTTCTTTTCCTTCTGAAGATTCTTTGGTTGATTTTGGAAGTGAAACAGAAGCGCTCTGCAAAGATTGTGGAACTACTGGAACTGGTGTTGGGTTTAGAATTGTCTGAGAGCAGGAGGGCTTTTTTAATCTCAAGTGGATGTCTTTGTAATCAACATCCAACTCTTCAAGGGAGCTTTCTTCAAGCATTTTTATCAGTTTCTTAATTTCATCAAAATCAAGACTGCTTTTAGACCTATGCTTCTTTTCCTGAACCATAATCAAATTCCTTTCCTTTGTTATCTTAAAACAAAAGCAGTTTAGTGTCAAAAGAAAAATATGTTTGTTCTATTCAATATCTTTTTGCCTGCGCTAACGCTGTAATTGCGGCGGTTTCCACTCTTAGTGTGTAATTTGAAAGTTTTGCTTTTTTATAATTATGTTCTAAAAATAGTTTTTTTTCTTCTTCAGAAAAATCGCCTTCGGGACCAATTGCAAAAGTTACCTCTTCAGGAAGTCCTACAAATTCATCTAATCTCTTTTCACCATCTTGAGAGAAAAGAAAGCCATTTGGAGGAAGCGTTTGAATTGCTTCTTCTACTTTTCTGAAAATCAAAATTTCGGGAAGGAAAGGAAAACCTGATTGCTTTATTGCTGAAATGGCTATCTTTTGAAAGCGCTCTATTTTTTTTTCTATTTGCTCTGGCTTTGTCACAGAATACTTTGTGAAAACAGGACAAAACTTCCACAAACCAAGTTCGGTGCAGTGTAAAAGCGCCTCTTCAAGGGCGTTAATCTCGCTCATACCAATAAGAAGAGATATTTTTGGCGA
>JAAZNT010000275.1 GCA_012798145.1 Thermoanaerobaculaceae bacterium
GAGTAAGCGAATGTTTTTGACAATTCTCCTTTTGACAAGGGCCAGTTTTTTGTTCTCGGATTTTTTGCGTCGTATTTAAAATCTATTATTCTGTTAAGAGTCATTGCTACGCTTCTTGCCGAAACCATAGCCAAAACCACTAAAAGAAAAATCCTTAAATCAAATCCCTCCTGAGAAGCCCAGAAATATGAAATGAGAGCAAAAGGAAGGGCAAAAATTGAATGGTGAAACTTTATCATAGAAAAAGTAAGCTTTATCTTTTCAAAGTACTTCAAAACCATAACATATTCCTTTTCACCAGAAACAATTTTCCCACAGCAAAAGAAAAAACAAAAGAGATAACGGAAAACAGGAGAGTGATTGGGGCTTATGGGAATAGTTAAAGCACCGGCGCTTTTAAGAACTTTGATTTTTGTCGACAGAAAAGCATAAAGCGTTTTTGACCCGTTCGCTTAGTTCCGTTCAGTTAAGAACTCTGTTTTGTTGGGGAATGCCGCGAAGACAACCTCCCGCTGAAAAGGTTTTCGCTTTTCATTCTTCTTGATTCGGCTGATTGAAAAGTGACAAAATCGGTGTCATTGGTATATAATTTGGAACTGAAGGGAGATTTTCTTGTCAAAGAATAAACCGTCAATTCTTCACATTAATACAGAAAAAGGGTTCAGGGGCGGAGAAATTCAAACTCTTGAACTTGCGAAGAGACTTCAAAAAAATGGATTTCCAACAATTATTCTCTGCCACAAAGATGGTTTGCTTCTGCAGAAAGCAGAAAAAGAGAAAATTAAAACGATTGGGTTTAACCCAAAAGGCGAACTTGACATCTTCTCCGCTCTTAAATTGAGAAAAGTTGTCAAAGAGCATTCTGTTGACATTGTTCATTGTCATACATCTCACGCTCTCGGTATCGCCTGCCTTTCAGCGATACGAAACAAAGGCGTCAAAATCGTTGGGACAAGGAGGGTTTCTTTTCCTCTTCGCTCAAAATGGTCTTTAAAAAAATATCTTGCAGCTTCAAAAATCGTTGCTGTTTCTGAATCAATTGCAAAGGGGTTGTTTGAAAACGGTGTTCCTTCAGAAAAACTTGCTGTAATTCATTCTGGCTTTGATATTTCAAGATTTAAAGATCTGCCGGAAAAAAATGTGATGAAAGAGCGACTCGGGGTCTCCAAAAATTTCCCCGTGATAGGAGTAGTTGGAGCCCTTGCCCATCACAAAGGGCATAAAACTTTTTTGAAAGCGATCTCGAGAGTTTGGATAACTTTTCCAAACACTATTGTTGTATTTGTTGGGGAGGGCGCCGCAAAGGATGATCTAAAAAAATCGGTTGATTCAAGAGCGATTCCCGCCTTGTTTCTCGGTTTTGTTGAAAATGTCGCCCCGATTTATAAAAGTTTTGATGTTTTTGTTCTTCCTTCAATTTCAGGAGAAGGTTCTCCCGCTGTAATAAAAGAAGCGGCTGCCGCGGGGGTTCCCGTCGTGGCGACCAATGTGGGAGGGGTAGACGAAATATTGAGGAACAATTTTGAAGCGTTGATCGTCCCCCCATCCGAACCTGCAAAATTGGCGAACGCAATAATTGCAATTGCACAAAACAAGGAACTGGCGACAAAATTGGTTGAGGCGGCAAAGAAGAGAATCGGAATCTTTGATTTTGAATCTGTTGCAAAAGGTTATGAAAAAATCTATTTTGACCTTTTTAACCTATAGGGGTTTTTCTTTTTTTCAAAAATTTTTGACAATACTTTTTTAAGTTCTTCTTCCGAGAGCGGCTTTGAAAGAACATCATAATAGCCCTCTTTTTGCGCTTCGCTCACCACTTTTGCGGTTACTTTTTTGGCAAAACCAATCAAAACCGCTTCTGCAATCTCGCAATTTTGGCTTATTGAAGCGGCAAGGTCTTTGGAAGAAAAAGCCTTTGAGTCAAAATCAAGAAGTATTATATGCGGCTTTATTTTTTCAATTTTTATTCCCAGATCCAAAGGGGTTTTTGCGGTAGTCAAATTAAAAGAGTCTTTGAGTTTTTTCAATCTTGTAAATTCATAGTTGTTGTCGCTTCCAACGAGAAACTTTAATTTCTTCTTTCCTTCAAAAGATGGCAGAGGCATATTGTTTTGTTTAAGAAATTTGATTAAATCGCTTTTATTTATCCTTCTATGCCCCCCAGCCGTTTTGTGCCCCTTCAAGAGCCCCTTAATTATCCACAATCTTATTGTGTAAGGGCTTAAGTTTAGCATTTTTGCCGCCTCAAATGTTGTCAAAACCTCTTTCACTTCTTTTTGCCCTCTTCTTCCGGAACTATTTTGCTTCTTCCTTCGGTTTCAATTTTTCCTGCGAGTATCCCTCCGTCTTCAACAAATAAGTGTCCCGTCTTCAAATCTCCCTGAATTTTACCGAAAGCGAAAACTTTCGCGCACTCATCTGCGAAAACATTTCCCTCCACAATTCCCATAATCTCAATCTCTTTACATTTAACTGGACCTTTTACATAAGCCCCTTTGATTACTGTCACTTTTTCAGTTGTTTCAATTTCGCCCTCAAATCTTCCTTCGATAAGGATATCCTCTTTTGACTTAAGTTGTCCTTTGGCAAAAGCGCCTTTGTCAATTCTTGTTCCCATAAAACCTCCAAAAACTATTTTACTATATTTCTTTCAGATAAATTTCAGTATTTTTTTTAAAGTGTTATAATTGTTTTTTGTGGAGGATTGTTTTATGAACAGGGAAGACCTTGAAGGAGCGGCGGAGGCGATACTTTTTATCGCTTCTGAGCCCGTTTCCGTTGACACATTTCTAAAAGTTTTTGGCGGGCAGGCAAGCCCTTCAGAAATAGTTGAAATTCTAAAGAAAATTGAAAGAAAATACGAAGAAAACTCTTCCGGCGTTATTTTAAGGCAGGCGGCTGGCGGTTACCAATTTGTAACAAGGGCGGAACACTCTGTTTTTGTTAGAAATTACCTCAAAGAACACAACACAAGAAAACTCTCAAAAGCGGCAGTGGAGGTTCTTGCCATCGTAGCATACAAACAGCCGATAACGGCTGCTGAAGTTTCCGCAATCAGAGGAACAGAATCACAGCAGGTAATCAAGGGGCTTCTTGAAAAAAAATTGCTGAAAATTCAGGGAAGAAAACAGGTTGTAGGGAAACCGCTTCTTTACGGAACAACAAAAGATTTTTTAGTCCATTTCGGGCTAAATTCTCTTGAAGACCTTCCAAGTTTTGAAGAACTTGAAGAGGTTTTCAACGAAAATGTAAGACAGGAAAGTCTGTTTAAAGATATCAACGGATCAAAGAATGAAGGAAGCGAAGAACAGCCGGAAATCCAATAGCGGCGAAAAAATAAGAATAAACAGATTTTTGGCGAGGGCAGGAATCGCTTCAAGAAGAGAAGCGGAAACCCTTATTGAAGAGGGAAGAGTTTACCTTAATGGCGAAAGGGTAGATTCTTTTGCGGTTCTTGTTGATCCGAACAAAGATTTTGTTGAGGTTGACGGTGAAAGGGCAAAACTTCCCAAAAGATATTCCTATTTCCTTTTTTACAAGCCAAAAGAAGTTGTCAGCACAATGGACGACCCTGAAGGAAGGGTTTCTATCAGCAAATTCATCCCAAAGGGAACAAAAGGGCTTTTTCCAGTGGGCAGGCTTGATTACCACAGCGAAGGGCTTCTTCTTATAACAAACGACGGCGAACTTTCAGCCCGCCTTTTGCATCCAAGATATAAAGTGGTAAAAACTTACGAACTTAAAGTTAAGGGAAACCCTTCTGAAGAAAAACTCAACAAATTGAGAAGAGGAATTTTTCTTGACGGGAAAAAAACTCTTCCTGTTGAAATAAAAAGAATTTTCAGAAGAGAGACAAACCACACCTGGCTTGAAGTTAAAATGAAAGAAGGCAGAAAAAACCAGTTAAGAGAGATGTTTTTTAGAATAGAGCATCCTGTTATAAAACTTAAAAGAACCGCAATTGGCCCAATAAGAATCGGCAAAATGAAAGCGGGAGAAATTAGAGAACTAAAAAAGGAAGAAGTTGAAGAACTGATGTCAGTCTGCGGAATTAATTTACAGGGGGGATTGAAATGAAGATACCGCTATTGCAACACATCGCAAACCTTAGCCCATACCAGCCGGGAAAACCTATCAAGGAAGTTGAAAGAGAACTTGGACTCAAAAACACAATCAAACTTGCTTCAAATGAAAATCCTTTGGGCCCTTCTCCAAAGGCGGTTAAAGCGGCAAAAATGGCTTTAAAAGAAATCAATCTCTATCCCGAAGGAGGAGGATTTTACCTTTGCGAAGCGCTCTCAAAACATTTCAAGGTTCCAACAGATTGGATAATTTTGGGCAATGGCTCTGTTGAACTAATTGAGATAGCCGCAAAAGCGTTCATTGAAAAAGGGCTTAACTCCGTTATGAGCGAAGGCTCTTTCGCTATGTATAAAATAGCGACCCTTGCTATGGGAGGAGAAGCAAGGGAAGTCAAAATGAAAGAGAGAACCCACGACCTTAAAGAGATGGCTAAAGCGGTTGACAAAAATACAAGAATCGTAATGGTGGCAAACCCCAACAACCCAACAGGAACATACAATCCATACAAAGAAATCAAAGAGTTTGTTGAATCTCTTCCCGAAAGCGTTCTTGTCATAATTGACGAAGCATACAAAGAATACATAACAAAAAAAGATTACAAAAGCGCTCAGGATTTGATTGACAAACATCCAAACCTTCTGGTCCTCGGCACTTTTTCAAAAGCGTACGGCTTGGCGGGATTGAGGATCGGATACGGATTTGGAAACCCTGAACTTCTCAAAATCCTTCACAAAGTTCGCTCCCCATTCAACACAAGTTTGGTCGCTCAGGAGGCGTGTATCGCCGCACTTAACGACACGGCATTTGTAAAAAAATCGGTCGATTTGAACACAAAAGAGATGGCTTTTGTTGAAAAGGAGTTGAAAAAACTTAAACTCAATTTTACCCCCTCTGTGGGCAATTTTATTTTAATTGACCTTCCGATAAGCGGAAAAGAGTTTTTTGAAAAACTTTTAAGAGAAGGAGTAATTGTAAGACCTATGGCGATGAGCGGTTTTCCAAACTCTGTAAGGGTAACAATTTCAACAAGAAAGGACAACAAGCGCTTTATAGCAGCAACAAAGAAAGTTTTAAACCTTTAAGGTATGCTCTCAAAATTACCGCCGGATGTCCCCCAATTTTTCGGTTGTTACATATTCAAAGACGCCGAAAAGAAGCCTCTTTATGTGGGAAAAGCAAAGAATTTGAGGGCTCGGCTAAAATCCTATTTCCTCACAAATGTCTCTGAAAAAATCAAAAGTTTAAGAAGAGAAGCGGAAGAGATTGAATTTATAGCGACGAACAACGAATGGGAGGCGTTTCTTCTTGAAAACAACCTTATAAAGCAGTTTCACCCGAAATATAATGTTCTATTGAGAGACGACAAAACCTACCCCTTTATTAAAATAAACCTGAAAAAGAGTTTTCCAAAGGCAGAATTTACAAGAAGGATGATAAAGGACAACGCTCTCTATTTCGGCCCCTTCGTCCCCTCCTCTTACGCAAAGAAAAACCTCAAGATAATTCAGGAGTTTTTCGGCGTCGCAACCTGTAAAGACCCTCTTGACCAAACAAGGGCAAGGCCCTGTATTTTGTTTGAAATGGGAAAGTGTCTCGCCCCCTGCGCAAAGGGAAAAATTTCAAAAGAAAATTACAGGAAAAGGGTTGAAGAGGCGCTTCTTTTTCTTGAGGGAAAAAACGAAGAATTATTAAAAACCCTTCAGGAAAGGATGAAAGAGGCGGCGGAAAATCAGGAGTATGAGATTGCTGCAAACTATCGGGATTTGATTTCGGCGGCGCAGAGTTTGAAACTAAGGCAAAGTATGGTAATTCAAAGTTCAGGGCACATTGATTTTTACGCTTTGTGGGGAAACAAAGGAAGTTATTCGCTTGAAAGTTTCACCCTTTTTGAAGGAAAAGTCGTTGATAAGAAAAGCTTTTCGTTTGAGGATGTAGAACTTGAAGAAAGCGAATTTTGGCAGACAGCCCTCGCCCAAATATACATTAACAGCGAAATTATACCCGATGAAATATGCGTTTCATCAGATTTTGACGGAATTGAACTTGTCTCCAAACTCCTTTCAGAAAAAAAAGGAAAGAAAGTGAAAATTTCATCCCCCAAAAGCGGGAAAAAATTGTCTTTGATAAAAACGCTTCTCAAAAATGCTGAACTCTCGCTTTCTTTTGAGACAAAGGAGAGCGCGAAACTGGAGCCCCTCAGAGAAATCCTTGGCTTGAAAAATCCAATAAAAAGAATTGAGTGCTTTGATGTTTCACATTTTCAGGGAGAAGCGCCCTATGTTTCCCTTGTCGTCTGGGAAGAGGGAAAATTCTTAAAAAAAGAATACAGGACATTCTCTTTAAAAGAAGCAAAAGGCGGAGACGATTACGGGGCGATAAAAGAGGCGCTTTTCAGAAGGGGCAGAAGAATTGTTGAAGAGGGAAAAGCTCTGCCTAACCTCATCTTAATAGACGGAGGGGCTAATCAGGCACAATCTGCAAAAGAAGCGTTTGAACTTTGCGGCGCAAAAGAAACGGCAGTTTTAGGGCTTGCAAAAAAGGAAGAAAAACTTTTTCTCCCAAAAAGCTCTCAGCCCCTTGATTTTGAAAAAAATTCCCCCCTTATGCTGCTTTTGAGAAAAATAAGGGATGAAGCTCACAGGTTTGCAATAAAAACAAGCAAGAAAAGAATAGAAAAAAACCGCCTTTCTTCCCCCCTACTTTCAATAGAAGGAATTGGCGAAGCAACAGCAAAAAAACTTCTAAAATATTTTCTGTCAACAGAAAATGTTCTCAAGGCAGACAAAGAAACCCTTGAAAAAGCAGTCGGAAAAAGAAGCGCAAAAATTATTTTGAAATGGAAAGAGAAAAAAGAAATATCTCGCGGAGAGAAAAAATGAGTACAGTATGTTTTCAGAAAAAGCGCCTCACAAGCTTTAAAAAGATGGTCTTTTTAATTTTTGTTTTCATAACCTTTACGAAGATTCCCCTTTTCAGCAAGGAAAAAAGGAATGAATGTGATGTTAACTATGTCAAAGAATTCTTGAAAAGGGCTGAAGATTCTTACAATTTTGTTGAGGGATCGACAGAACCGCTTCAATTAACTATAGACTATTATGGAGTAGATTTTGAAAATAATATTATTACTGCCAAAATAACTCTGTATTGGGAAAACCAAAACAAATGGAGAGAAGAATTTGATAGTGGGAACTGTAAATCAATTTTAATCTGTTTGGACGGAGTAAGGTATATGCCAAAGGACCAACAGTTTTTATCAAATATTTGTCCTGCATTTATTACAACCGAACCATTAGACTTGTACAAAAAATTCAACATTTCAGAAAAGGATAAAATAAATTGCTCTCTAAATAAGCTTCCTGATGGGACAGAAGTGTTAGATGTTCTTGTCAATTCTCCCTTATCACTTTATAAAAAAGATAAAGAAAAAAATAAGAAAAAACATTCTGACGAATTACCTTATTTTTCAAGAGCATTTCGATTTGAAAAATCAACTGGGTTTTTACTCCAAGAAAATATAGGAAATAATGATGGTTATTTGGAGACATTTAAGTGCCAAACAATGAATGGAAAAATTTTTCCAACAATTATTAGAAAAATTTCGAATTATAAATTTTCAGCAGAATGGAAGTTGACTAATTTTGTTCGCCCAGCAAAGTTGAATCCCAATTTATTTAATATTGAAAATGGTAGTTTCATTCCTATAATAAGCGTTGCATTAATCAACCCTCCCAAATTGGTTAAGGATTGTCCCCCGCGGTTTCCAAAGGAAGCTTTAGTTTTAGGTTTAAATGGAACTGTTATAGTAGAAGTTTTAATAAACCCCAATGGTGATGTTGTTGATGCAAAAATACTTGAATCAACTTCCTATATTTTTAATAGAGCGGTTTTAGCTGCTGCTTTTAAATGGAAGTTTTTATCTCAAACGGACAAAACAGGAGCAAAGCAATACTGTTATCTTATAAGAAAGGTAGTTTTTCGTTCGCGTTAATACTAAATGTTTCTTTTTTCAGCGCATCTTTAGTTGTTAATAATGCCCTTTTATTTGTCCTGCAATTCTTTTCAATTAGAACCTCCCTGTTGCCTCAAATAAAAAGTGATGCAAATATTGCCGCCCATCCTTTCAAGATTATCTGTTGTTTCTTTCATTCCCACGTTGTCTCAAATAAGAAATTCCCTTTCCCATCATTTTTTTGTGAGGCAATTCGGGCGCTTGATATTAAAGGTTAAAGTGGAATAGAATTAACTCTATGAATTATGAAATGAAAAGACCGAAAAAAGAAAAAGAACTACCATCAGTTTTGAGCAAGAAAGGAATTGCAAGAATTCTCTCATCAGTTGATAATCTTAAACATATTGCTGATATCATACCAAAATTGGAGTATATCTGCACCATCGGTGGAGATATTAACAAGTTATACAAGGAAGTAAAATGATGAAAAAGTTAGAGTCCAATAGTATTTATAATATGGATTGCATTGAAGGAATGAAATACATTTCCGATAATACAATAGACCTTGTTATTACAGACCCTCCTTTCGCTATAGATTTTAAAGCAAACAGAAATAATTATCATAGGACAGCATCAAGGGTTATGGAAGGGTATAGTGAAATTCCCAAAGAGGAATATTATGATTTTACATTCAAATGGATGAAACAGATATTCAGGGTTCTCAAAGATTCTGGAAGTATGTATGTTTTTTCTGGGTGGAATAATTTAAAGGATATTTTGGTAGCAATTGATGAATTAGGTTTTATCACAGTAAATCATATTATCTGGAAGTACCAGTTTGGTGTAGTAACAAAAAGAAAGTTTGTTACCTCACATTATCATTGCCTCTATGTCTGTAAAAATGATAAAAAGAGAAAATTTTTTCCTTATTCAAGATATGGAAAAGAAGAAGAAGATAAAGATGGTGGAAGTTTACATTATATGGATAAAGAAGATGTCTGGATAATCAAAAGAGAATATTGGACAGGTGATCAAAAAACTCCTACAAAGTTGCCAGCGGAACTGATTAAAAAAATATTGATGTATTCTTCTGAAGAAGGAGATATTGTTTTAGACCCATTTTTAGGATCAGGACAGGTAGCCATTATTAGTAAAATGATGAAAAGACAATATATTGGATTTGAAATTGTAAAGAAATATTATGAGTTTGCTCAAAAAAGGTTAGATAAAAATATATATAGATTTAAAGTGGTAAACGAAAGCTCCAAAAACCAAACATTATTGCCATTATTTGATACGGAGGATTAAAACCTATGAATATAAAAGAAAGAATAGAAAGAAGCAAACAATTAATACTTGCGATTTCAAAAATAGGGCGAGATAAAACTACTATTCCTTCATTAAAAGATTTATTTCCATTTAAACATTATTTTGATAATAAAGGAAATCTAAAAAGAGATGAACTTAATGAAATTGATGGACTTTGGACAAGGAGAGAAATTCTTACAAGATATTTACTCGTTAGTGCTGTATTAGATCAAGGACCAGACCTTGAAGGAGTGAGACGCCTTCTTAAAGATGTTGTAAATTCATTATATGAAAAAGAAATTCGTATATTCCACAAACCAATAGACTTCTTTAAGGAATTAGGTATCTCTATTGATGAAATTTTAGAAAAGCATGCCAGTATTAAGAATATTAGAGCAGATTATTGGGCAAAGGAGAATGAATCAAACCCAAACAAATACAATTTGTTTACAGATAGAACTAATCAAGTTTTAGGTTATGCGGTATATAGATGGGGTGTCCCTTTATGTGTTCCGCACCTTTTAGAAAAAGACTTAAAAAGAAATTGTAAGGAGTCAACCGAACCATTAGTTGAATATATTGAAAGTTGGGATTCATCTGAAACTATGAGTCAACAGATAAAAGATAACGAAAGATATGGATTGGGTAAAGCTATTGGCGATAAAGCAGGTCATTTATTCGCAAAGTTTTATATTCATACTTATAGAATAGGTAAAAGAAAAGATGAAGCATTTGGCCCCCTTTCTTATGAATTACCATTTGATAGTAACGCAGGACGAGTTTTATTTAGAACCGGGTTTCTCCTTGATTGTGCTAAGTTGTCTGATTATGAAAAATGGGAAGTTGTTCAAAAAGGAAAAGGTAAAGGCGGGAAACATTACATTCGTGTGACAAATATTAGAGGGAAAAAATCTGATGAATTATCTTCATTAAAGGAAGTGATGGATTCTTATGAACCTATTTGTATTAAATATTTGAAAGTAAGAATAAGAAGGCCGTCAAAAATTGAAATTCAGCAAATCCCTAATACACTTTTATTGGATACAAAATATGGTATTGGTGATCTTGACGATGGTTTAATTAATATTGGAACAAAATACTGCTTTAACCACAACAATCCCAATTGTAAAGAATGTCCTATCAAGGAATTTTGTTTGGCATATAAAAAACAAAAAGGCTTAATTAAAAATTACAGAACATGAATTCTAATCAAAGGTGCCTAACACAACATAAAAGGTTCGTGCTTCGGGCTCCCCTAAATCCTTTGCTAACGTTCAGGGCTCCTTTTATGCTGTAACCGTTGCCCCGCATTTCTTGGCTCAGCAAATCTTTTTAATTTGGAGATATATTAATGGAAATTAAAGAAAAAATAAAAAAAACTTAAAAGAGTTAATAATAAAACCCGACTTTGACAGATCCGGGCAATTTTTGATTTTGTCAAAAATCTAAGTCTTCGACAATCAAATATCAGCAATTTTTTGACAAAATTAAAAAAATGTAATGGAGTAGAAACGATAAGTGTCCCCAAAACCCTTGTCAATAAACAATTTCAAAAAATCAACTGTCAAAGTTAGGAAGTCTTGAAAAGCGCTTGCGCTTTTAAGAGACTTTGATTTTTGTCAACATAAAAACGCAAAGCATTTTTTTGAGCCATTTGCGGGGGTAGTTTAAGTTGAAACCTCACCCCTGCCCCTCTTCCTGACTTTGACAGATGAGGGTTAATTTTTGGTTTTGGTAAAGATATAAGTCTTTGAGAATGAGTTAGTTATGATTTTTGGTTTTTTATTTTTGCCGATTTTGTAGTGGCATTTTTTGTGGTATAGGGTAGATATTAACTA
>JAAZNT010000276.1 GCA_012798145.1 Thermoanaerobaculaceae bacterium
TTATACCTGTTGATGTGTTTCACGAAAAGCCCATTTCTCCCGACGAACTCGTTTCAACAGTAAAAAAACTTCTTGCTGGGAGGTGATAAATGCTTATTGGAGAAAAAGAAAGACTCAGCGGTGAATTGGTTGAACTTGCAAACAAATATGGAAAAAACAGAAGCGCTCTTCTGCCGATTCTTCAAGCAGTGATGGAAAAATATCATCATATTTCAGATGTCGCTATGCAGGAAATTGCGGATCTCCTTGAAATTCATCCTGTTGAAGTTTATAGCGTTGTCACATTCTACTCTTTCTTAAAGCCGGAAAGAAGCGGAAA
This sequence comes from Thermoanaerobaculaceae bacterium, assembly GCA_012798145.1. Classification (GTDB taxonomy): domain Bacteria; phylum Acidobacteriota; class UBA4820; order UBA4820; family UBA4820; genus UBA4820. The sequence continues at coordinate 320 of JAAZNT010000276.1, forward strand.
TTTTAAGATTAGACTTTGCAAAACAATCTCCTGCGATATGCAGGGAAAAGAGAAAATCAAAAATGTTCTTGAAAATGAACTCGGGATTAAATTTGGGGAAACAACCAAAGATGGAAGATTTTCTCTTGAATGGGTCAATTGTCTCGGAATGTGCGATCAAGGACCGGCAATGCTTGTCAATTACAAAGTCTATACCAATCTTACCGCTGGCAAAGTTAAACAAATAATAGATGAATGCAGGAGCGAGTTTACATCGCACGCGGTTCAAAAGGAGGGGTAAAATGGCGATAAATTTAAATCCAAACGGATTATACGCAAACATTACGCCTGAAGAAGGTTTAAAGAAAGCGCTAACTTTAAGCAGAGTTGAAGTCATAAAAATTATCTCCGATTCTGCAATAAAAGGAAGAGGCGGAGCGGGATTCCCAACCGGAACAAAGTGGAACCTTGCGGCGAGCGCGAAAAGCGAAAAGAAATATGTGATTTGCAACGCAGACGAAGGCGAGCCTGGAACATTTAAAGATAAAGTCTTATTAAGCGAATTTAGCGATTTACTATTTGAAGGGATGACGATAGCCGGTTATGCCATAGGGGCGCAAAACGGAATACTCTATTTAAGAGCAGAGTATCAATACCTTCTTCCTCATCTTCTTTCGGTTCTTGAGAAAAGGCGCAGTTCTGGGCTTTTAGGCAAGAGCATTTTAGGAAAGACAGATTTTGATTACGATATTGAAATACGGCTTGGCTCCGGCGCTTATGTATGCGGGGAAGAAACCGCTTTAATTGAATCTCTTGAAGGGCAGAGGGGCGAGCCGAGAAACAGACCTCCTTTCCCTGTAAACACAGGATTTATGGGTTACCCTACAGTCGTCAACAATGTTGAAACTCTTGTTCTTTCAGCGAGGATTATTGCAAAAGGGGCGGAATGGTTCAAGAAATTTGGCACGGACAAGTCAACCGGAACAAAATTATTTTCTGTTTCCGGCGACTGCAAAAAACCGGGTGTGTATGAACTTCCTCTCGGGATAACGGTCAACAAACTTCTTGAGATAGTTGAGGGGCAGGACGCCAAAGCAGTGCAAATAGGCGGGGCTTCTGGAACCTGTGTTCCAAGAAAAGATTTTGAAAGAAAAATCGCATATGAAGATGTCCCGACAGGCGGCTCAGTTATCGTTTTTGGTCCCGAAAGGGATATGCTTGAAGTTGCTCACAACTTTATGGATTTTTTTGTTGAGGAATCTTGCGGACAGTGCACCCCCTGCAGATTCGGCACTGTGGAACTTCTCAAGGGAATTGAGAAACTGAAGCAGGGTAAATTAAATCCTTCTATGCTAAAAGAACTCATTTCTCTTGGGAAAACAATGCAACTTGCCTCAAAGTGCGGTCTTGGACAGTCGGCTCCCAACGCATTTATTTCAATAATAGACAACTTTGAAGAAGAAATCCTTGGAAGGGAAATTGAAAAGGAGTAAAAGATGACAGAAAAAAAATATCCGGAATATCCCGATAAAAATAGAGTTCCTACAAGCCAAAAACCTCAGGAAATAAAAGCGCCTGTTGACTCAACCGCGATAGGGGCGCTTATCAAAGTTACAATTGACGGCATTGAAATCAAAGTGCCGATGGGAACAACCATTCTTGAAGCGGCAAAGCAAGCGAATATAAAAATTCCTACTCTTTGTTACCACGAGGACCTTTGCATAGCAGGGCTTTGCAGGATTTGCGTAGTGGAAATTGAAGGAATGAGGACGCTTCAAGCTTCCTGCGCATTTCCGATAACACAGCCGATGAACATAAAAACTTACACTCCAAATGTAAGACAGGCGAGAAGGCACATTTTGGATTTGCTTCTCACAAACCACTACGGCGAATGTTACACCTGCAAAAGGAACGGCAATTGCGAACTTCAGCGCCTTGCGGAAGAGTACGGAGTTGACTCTTTCAGATTCGGAAAAATGGAAAAACCAAGGTATGAAGTTGACGATTCAAGCTACGCGATAGTCAGAGATATGAACAAGTGCATTCTCTGCAGGAGGTGCGTCAGAACCTGCATTGACCTTCAGGAAGTGGGAGTGCTTGAAGCCATACATCGCGGAGGCGAGACAACAATTGCGACATTTATGGACAAACCGCTTCTTGATGTTGTCTGTATCAACTGCGGGCAGTGCATCAACAGATGTCCAACCGCCGCTCTTACCGCAAGCGACCCAAGCGACCAAATATGGGAAGCAATAAATGACCCCAAAAAGCATGTGGTTATGCAAACTGCCCCCGCTCCGAGGGCTGCAATCGGGGAATGTTTTAACCTTCCTCCGGGAACTCCGGTAACATTTCAACTTAACACCGCGATTAAAAGAATCGGATTTGACAAGGTTTTTGACACAAACTTTACAGCGGATCTGACAATTATTGAAGAAGGAAGCGAACTTCTTGTCAGATTAAAGAAAGCGCTTGTTGATAAAGAGGCGGTGGCTCTTCCCCAATTCACATCTTGCTCGCCGGGATGGGTCAAATTTCTTGAGCATTTCTATCCCGAATTGATTCCCAATATGTCTTCGGCAAAAAGCCCTCAACAAATGTTTGGCGCTGTAATAAAAACTTACTATGCTCAAAAGGCGGGAATTGATCCAAAAGACATTGTCACAGTTGCTTTAATGCCCTGCACAGCAAAGAAATATGAATGCAACAGACCGGAAATGCGCGATTCGGGATACAAAGATGTTGATTACGGCTTGACAACAAGGGAAATGGCGGCGATGATAAAGGAAAGCGGAATAGATCTTCCGAATCTTCCCAAAACCGATTTTGACAATCCATTTGGAACGATGACGGGAAGCGGCGTCATTTTTGGAGCAACCGGCGGAGTTATGGAATCTGCTTTAAGAACCGTTATTGAAATCGTTACGGGAGTTAAAGTTGAGAAATTTTATGACCACGCAAGAATAACGCCGGTAAGAGGATTTGATGGAATTAGAGTAGCCGAAATAACAGTCCCGAAAACCGCCGAAGTCCCTGCTATTTTGAAACATCTCTTTAATGATTTCAAATGGCTTGAGGGTGCAACGCTAAAAGTTGCGGTTGCACACGGAACCGCTAACGCAAGAAAGATTTGCGAAGACATCAA
>JAAZNT010000277.1 GCA_012798145.1 Thermoanaerobaculaceae bacterium
GCCGCCTCCACCATTTCACTTTCAAAGGGAGTCGAAGGGTAAAACAAATCTTTGAAATTCAAGGCAAAGAGTTAAATTGATTTAAGTCGAGCCGTAGAATTTCAAGATTTGGTGAAACCCCGGGAATCGTAGGCTTTCTTAGAACGCAGGCGAGTCTTCGAGCCGAGGCTTTTAGAAAGCGTAGATTCGACTCCCGCCGCCTCCACCATTATTTCAAGAAACCGCGTCCTAAAAAGGGGGTTTCAGGGCGAAAGAAGAGTGTCCCCCTGAGCAATCTACACTTCCCCGTGGCGAAGGGCAAATCAAATTAAATTTGAAGAATAGCGCACCTTTTGCCTTTAGCATCACCAATACTTTATAATCGCATTTGGAGGTTTTGTGTCAAAAGGAAAAACCATACTTTTTTTATCCTCAACAACGCATATATTTATTGATTCTTTTTCAATAGGAATAGCGATAGTAATTGCTGAAATTTTTGGAAAAGCGCAAAAATATATTGATGTTGGATTTATTTTGGCTTCTTTCACGATAGCAACAGCGATAGCAGAACCTTTATGGGGATTTATTTCAGACATAACGCAAAAAAGAGGCTTTATTGTATCTATGGGGCTTTTGGGTGCAAGTTTTTTCTTTTCACTTTTTCCTTTTTATAGTTTTTTCCCTTTTTCTTCAGTTCTTTATCTTTCTATTGTTTCCCTTTTAACGGGGCTTTTTGCGGGAACATACCATTCTGTCGCCACAACGCTTTTAAATGAAAATGTTTCCCAAGAGAAAAGGGGTTTCTTTCAAGGTATTAACAACGCCGGAGGAAGTTTGGGGCGGATGGCGGCTCCTTTTGTGCTTTCCCTTTTGATAGTAAAAGTCTCCTTTTTTTCCGCTTTTCTCCCCTATATTTTTCTTGGCATTCCTGTCGGGGTAATCTCATTATTTCTTTACCCAAAAATAAAGACTTTTTCTTCAAATCGTTTCTCCGCCAAAAAATGGGTTTCTTTTGTTGACCGCTTTATCATTTTGCTTATGATTATTTCTTTTTTGCGGACAGCGTTTTTTCTAACAGCAATAAATTTTCTTCCCTCCTTTTTGATAGGTTTTAAAAAATTTGACTCCCTTAAAAGCGGATACATTATGACCTTTGTGCTGGCATCTGGAATTATTGCTCAACCTTTGGGAGGTAAAATTTCTGATTATTCTAATCGTTCCTTATTTATGACAATTCTGCTTTTTGCTTCAGGATTCTCATTTATGCTTTTTATTTTTTCTCCCTTTGGGATCGGTTTGATCTTTCTTGCTTTTTCTTTTTTTTCGACATTGATGACATTCCCTATTCTCTTTGCAATAATCGGGGATGAAATTCCAAAAGAAAATATGGGCTTTTTAACAGGGCTTGTTTCAGGAGCGGGAGGGCTTTCTGCCGCGACATTCCAAATCGCCTCGGGGATAATATCAGAAAGGTTTTCTCCTACAACTGCTCTTTTTGTACTCTCTTTGTTTCCTTTGCTTTCAGCTGTCGCTTCGCTCTTTTTGAGAAGTAAACCAAAATAACCCGCCTTTTTTTCATTATCGCAAAAAAAAAGAAATACTGAAGAAATAAAAAAAATTTAGACTCTCCTTTGGAAAGGAGGATTTGTTATGCGAAAGTTAGTGTTGTTTGTCTCATTGTTTGCGATTCTGTTCTCTTCTGTTTCAATTTTCTCGCAGGAACTTGACCCTCTATTGCAGTTGCTTGTGGAGAAAAAAGTTCTGACAGCGGGCGAAGCGCAACAAGTTCAAAAGGCGTATGACTCAAAGAAGAAAACTGAACAGGAAGAAACAAAGAAGGTTGTCGATGACGCAACGAAGTCATTCAAACCAGTTGCAGATGCCCTAAAAGGAATAAAAATAGGAGGAACATATTTCTATTCCTACCAAAATGGAACTAAATTTAGCGCAACTGAGAAAGATGGTTTGCAAAGTTACAACCAGTTTGTCCTCAAAAGAGCATACTTTGATTTAAAAAAGGAAATAACCCCTTATCTCACAGCCCGTTTTACCACAGATGTTCATCAAGATTCTTCTGGAAGTTATTTAATAAGGACGAAATACCTTTACGGAGATTTCAATTGGAAAGGAAACAGCGCCTTTTCAAAGCCCCACATTGAAGTTGGAATGTGCCACACTCCTTGGCTTGATTTCAGCGATTATATCAACCCTTGGAGAGTCCAGGACACGCTCTTTATTGAAAGACAGAAACTTGTTCCAAGTGCAGACCTTGGATTTCTCTTTATGACAAACTTTGGACCTGAACTCCCCAAATCATACCAAGATGATGTTTCAAAAGGATTCCCCGGAAAATGGGGTTCTCTTGCAATAGGTCTTTACAACGGAGGAGGATACGGCTCTGCAGAAAAGAATACAAATAAAATGTGGCATTATAGAGTAAGTTTCAGGCCTATTCCCGCATACGCTCCCGGACTTCAGTTGTCGATCGGCGGTGCAAACGGCAAGGGAAATATTGCTCCAACAAACTATGATAAGAGCGGTCCTTTCCTTGACAGCAGAATCTATCCCGATTTTAAAATGTTCAACTATATGCTTTCTTACCAGCACTCAAGGTTCACTCTCTCTTTTGAAGGGTTTAAAGCGGAA
>JAAZNT010000278.1 GCA_012798145.1 Thermoanaerobaculaceae bacterium
GGGGGGTTTTCAACTCTTTAAGAAGTTCCGAAACCCTAATTGGATACCCGGCAAGATTGGGGTCTCTTCCCAAAGGACAAGTTGTCGCTACTTGACCCACAAGAGTCGTAGGTGCCATCTGCCCGCCCGTCATTCCGTAAATTGCGTTGTTGATGAAAATGACGGTGATTTTTTCGCCTCTGTTTGCGGCGTGAATTGTTTCAGCAATTCCTATTGATGCAAGGTCGCCGTCTCCCTGATAGGTGAACACTATGAGGTTTGGTCTTCCCCTTTTAATTCCTGTCGCTACAGCGGCTGCTCTTCCGTGCGATGCTTCGTGCATATCAACATCAAAGTAATCGTAAGCAAGAACAGAGCATCCAACAGGCGCTACGCCTACAGTCCTCTCCTGAATCCCCAACGAATCTATCGCCTCTGCAACAAGACGGTGCACAATTCCGTGATGACACCCGGGACAGTAGTGAAACTGCTTCTGTGTAAGGGATTTAGGTCTTTGGTTCACTTTGCCTTTGACTTCCACTTGAATGGCAACATCGGGGCAGATCATTGCGCAATGTCTGCATCCTGTGCAAGCTTCAGGGTTTGCCATAAATGGAAAGAAATAACCTTTTGCATTTATCTCCTTTGACATAGCAAGAACATTTTCGGGACAGATATCAACACACAATGTGCATCCTTTGCATCTGTCCTTTTCCACAATTACAGTTGGCATTTTGCTCTCCTTTCTTAAACTACTGAAGGCGGTCTTAAAAAGCCCTTGGGTGGTTCGCTAAAAGGCGGAAGGATATGCCTTTGAAGAGGAAGTATCGGCAAATCTATCCCCCCATTTTGGGCTATTTTCTCGCCCAGATGATTTATTATCGCACAAAACATTATAGGAATGGAAGTTCTTTCTGAAACCTCTTTTGAAATCTTAAGCGAGTTTATAACATCTTCCGTTGTTGTTTGCTCCATAAGATGGCTGTTTGCAACCAATCCCGTTATTTTCATTTGAGCAGCCCCTTCGATTTCTCTTATTTTCTTGATTACAGAATCAACATTTTCCGCAAAGGGTCTGTTGTGGTTAAGAACAAAAAGAAGGTCTGTCTGAGAGATTTTTACAACATCGCTGACGCTTCCCAAAACTCTTGCCCCAAGGTCATCTCCGCCTACATCAAGAATCACTTTTTCGTCATCATTCAGAGACTTTTCCAAAATACCCCTTGCTTCAGGCAGAAGGATTGGAAGATCGGCGTAAAAAGTTCCTCCCTCAGGAGCGACAAGTCGTATTACTCTTGCCTTAAAATCTTCCCTTAATAATCTGCACCTGAAGTATGGTTTTATCAAATCGAGGTCAACTATTGTAACTTCCTTTTGAGTCTGTTTGTTGTAAAATGCTATGTTTACTGCTATTTCAGTCTTTCCGGAACCATAATGACCGACAAGAATTACCACTGGTTTTTTTATTCTTTTCAATGCGGGCAGAAAATCCAAAAAACCTCCAAAACCAAAAATAAAAGTATCTCTTTATTCAAATAAAGTCAAGTTTGGGAGATATCTTTAGACACTTCCCCATTTTTCAAGCGCCATTTTGAGCTCTCTGCTGTCTTCTGCCGCAGAAGAAAGAGAAATGTGGCGAAGCGAAGCGTTTAAAGAATCTCTTACCGCTTTCGCTCCCGATTTGGTTCCTTCAGGATGCCCGTGAATTCCTCCGCCAAACTGGAAAATGCAGTCATCGCCGAATATTTCGTAAAGAGCAGGAATGTGCCCCGGGTGAAGCCCTCCCGATGCTATCGGCATTGCCCTTTTCACAGAAAACCAATTCTGCCTCAACCTTCCTTCGCCCTCTTCCTTTAAACGCAAAGCGTCGGCGCACTTTTCAACTTCATCTCTTTTGCCTTCCATTTTCCCCACAGCAGTTCCAATATGAAGCTGATCTATCCCGACAAGTCTTGCACTTCTTGCGATAACTTCCATTGAAATTCCGTGCAGTTTGTTTCTCGTGAATGCGCCGTGCATAGCCCTGTGTCCGTGAAGAACAAGGTTGAAAGACTCTTTTCTTAGACTTTGCAAAGCAGACCATCCAACGGTTATTATATCAACCATCGCAAATATTCCGCCCATTTTTTCTACAAGTTCAGCCCTTTTTAGCATAATGTCCAAAGGGGCTGTTATGTTTGGAATGTATCCCTTGCCCTCTCCCGTCTCATCTTCCGCTTTTTTTCTTTTTTCAAGACATTTTTTCAGACGCTCTTCAAAGGGGCAAAATTCCTGCGAAGTCAGATTTTCATCGTCTTTCACAACATCCACGCCTCCAACCATCGCTTCATACATAACTTGAGACTGAGATTCGGGGTCAAGCCCTATTTTCGGTTTTACTATCGTTCCAACTATGGGTCTCTTCTTGATTTTTAGTTTCTCTCTTATTCCATCAATTCCATATTTCGGTCCATCAAAACTTTCTACAAAATCCTTTGGCGTTTTGAGCGATTCAAGGCGGAGGTTTTTCACATCCTTCATCCCAAAAATATTTCCCGCTACTGAGGAGTAAATTTGAGACATATTCCCCTTTTCAAAAAGAATTGAAGGGTATGCAATTTCAACATAATTTCCCTCTATTCTTGTGACTCTTGCTTTGAATGTTTCCCTGAAACTTTCGCTCATAGTCGCAACTTCAGTCCAAGTTCCAATCGACGATTCTGCTGCAACAGAATTTGCAGCTTCTTCAACGCTTTTTCCTTCAACTGGCTCAATTTTAAAAAGAGCGACAAAATCGCTATCCTTCGGTTCTTTTCCCAATTCCAAATAAAAATATTTTTCAGCCATCACTTTCTCCTTAAGAAAGAATATCTTTTAAAAGCCCTTTTTCTGTTATGAAAGCCGTTATGTACTTCAAATGAACTTTATCAAATGCAGGATTTTTGATTTTTACATTTGGCGGAGCATCTGCCCAAACTTCTTTCGGATCTCTCTCTTCAACCGCCTCGTCAATTTTGTCTTGAACTATCTTCATTGTGTGTGTCGCACAGTATGTCGGAACATCGTACCTTGAAGCGACAACGCAGAAAATTCCTGTTCCCACTTTGTTTATGAGATAACCGGAGGGAAGAATTGAATCAGCACCGAAAATAAAAATATCAGCCCCGTCAATAGCGTATTTCGCCGCAGAATCAACCATATGAAAAACTTCTATTCCCGCGTTGTTAAGCTCTCTCGCTGTAATTCTTCCCTGATACCTTGGCCTTGTTTCTGTTGTAAAAACAACAAATTTCTTTCCCTGATTTTTTGCTTCCTTCAAAACTCCCACAGCAGTTGAACTGTGGCAGTGCGTAAAAACTTTCATTCCGTCGTGAATTAGTTCCGCTCCCAAAGAATATATTTTTTTTTCTCCTTTTTCAATATCTTCAAGAATAGAATTTGCCAAATCCCTTAATTGCGCCTCTCCTGAAAGTCCTTTGGATTCGCTCAAAAATAGTCTTAGCATATTTCTCAACATCGGTTCGTTAGGCCTTGCCGAAGAGAGAATCTCAAGAAACTTTTCGGGATTTTCATCGGGAAAAGCGATTATATCCTTAGACAATGCAATTAAAGCAGATTTTGCCACATTCATCGCTCCCTGAATTTCAAGGGATTTAATTTTTTCGTAAGTTATTTCAGACTGCTTTTTCATATTATCTCCACCGCGTCTTTGTGTTTTTCCCAATATTCAAGCGCGTAGCCGAGGTCTGCTTCCTGCTCGGCGTAAATTAAGAATATTGGCTCTCCCTTTTTAACTTTTTCTCCCACC
>JAAZNT010000279.1 GCA_012798145.1 Thermoanaerobaculaceae bacterium
AAAAAGTTTGGCGCTCTCCTTCTATAATCACACTCAATTTTTTCGCAGACCTTCTCTTTGAAGAAATCGTTACAGACAAAAGAGTTTTGTCTTATGAAAATTCTCTTTTGCTCTGGTATCAAGCGGTTAAAAGCGTTTTTGAAACTTCTCCTGACGCCTCTTTTGTTGATTTGGCTCTTGAATATAAGCGCCACTACGACTTTGCAGATAAGAACAAAATCTCTTTTCAAAAGAGCGAAAATGACCTGTTTGAAACAAGAAATCTTGTTTTTAAAGAGTTTGAAGAATTGAAAACTCAAAACAGTTTTCTCTCATATTCTGAAGAATTGAAAGAAATTCAAAACGCAATACAAACAAAAGCAATCTCTCTTCCAGAAAAAATCATTATCCTTGAGTCAGAGGATTTTTCGCCAATAGAAAAAGATTTCATAAGATTCCTTTCAGAAAACACAGAAATTTGTGAATTTACGATAGATGATTCAAAAATTGATCTTCAAAACGAAGTCGCACTTTATCAAGACATTAGTTCTGAAGTGGAAAGCGCTTTAAACCAAGCAATAGAACTATGGGAGAGCGGAGAAAAGTCAATAGCGATTTGCTATTTTGACGATTCATACAAAAAAGAAATTGAGAGAGTTCTGCTTGATTTTGAAAACTCTTTTGAAAATTCTTACAGGTACCACTTTGAAGAAAATCCAAAAATATCAGAGTTTGTATCATTTGAAATTCTAAATAAAATTCTTTCACTTTCAGAAGGAATCAAGGGAGACAACCTTTTTGAAATTGTTTCAATTCCTTTTTTTAAACCCAAAGTTTCAATAGGCAAAGAAGAATTGATAAAATTGAAATTGCAAGAAGACGCTTCGCTTTCAGGATTCAAAAAAGATTTTGGGTTTGGTGATGAACTTGACATCTTTCTGAATAATGAACAAAAGAAAATTTCAGAAATTGTTGCCTCCTTGAAAAAAATTTTGGAAAACCATTTCTCCATTAAAGATGATTCACCTCTATCCTCTTCCTTCAAAGAAATTTCAGAGATTCTTGACTTTTTTGATTCTGAAGAGCCAAACATTGAAATGAAGCCAACAGAGTTTCAGGAACTTTTTTCTTCATCTGTCCAAAACAGAGAAATCAGCGATGGCTCTTCTGAATTGTGCGGCATTCAGGTTTTATCTTATAAAAACTGTTCTTACCAAAACTTTGACAAACTTTTTATTTTAGGCGCAAATTTATCTGTTCTTCCCAAGCCGATACCAACATTCCCTCTTTTTACTGGAGAAGAAAAAAATTCATGCGATTCTTTTAAAATTACATACCACAACAAGAAAGAAGAAAACTTCCTGAAAAAAGTGATTGCAACAAATAGAGATGTTTTTATTTCAAGGGCAAAAAAAGAGGGTGAGACACCTTTTATCTCATCGCCATTTTTGAAGGGAAAAGAAAGAGAAACTAAATGGAGTAAATACGACTTCACTGTTAACAAATTTCTTCTTTCTGAAAACATCTTCCTTCCAGCAAAAACAGAATTTACAGACAAATTTAAGGAAAATGAAGTTTTTCCTCTTGAACTCCCAACTTCAATGAAAGTAACAAAAGAAGTGATGGAACTCTTCAGTTGTCCTTTTATGTTTTTTGCAAATCATTATCTTTCTGTGAAAGCGCCAGAAGAAGCTTCTATACTGATTGAAACAAAGAGTTTTGGCTCATTTCTTCATAAATTGGTAGGAAAAATTGGAGAACATATTAAAAACATAACAACTGCTGAAGATATTGACACAGATGACATTAAGAGAAAAGCCAGAGAATTAATTGAAGAAGAAAATAATTTGCCTGAACTTCAAAAGCAATCTCTTTCCGCATTTCTTTTTGGAAAAGAAGGAAGAAAGGGATTTATTGAAGAATTTATTGATTTTGAAAAGAAAAGAATTCAAGAAGGATGGAAGATTTTTGAAATTGAAAAAGAATATTCAAAACAACTGGATGCTTTTGACAATATTGAAATTAAAGGAAGAATTGACAGAATTGAATTGAACAATAATGAAACTAAAGCAAAAATCATTGATTTCAAAACAAAAAGCGGCGAAATAAGTAATAGGGATAAATTTCAACTTGAAATGTATAAAAATTTTCTGATAAACAATATTGAAAATGTGCAAGAGTTTGAATGCAAAATAGTCAAACTATTGAAATTGGATGAAAAGGAAACAAAACAAACAACCGCTGATAATATAAGCGAATTTTGGAATAGGTTTAAAAAATCATTTGATAGTGTTAAAAGTGGCAATTTTGAGCCCGACCCATATCCAACAAAAAAAATGCCTTGTGATTTTTGTGGATTTGGTTTGCTCTGCCACATTGAAAAGAAAAGAAAAGATGGACAAGATCAAGAAATTTCTGAAAATGAGTGACCTTCCTGACGCTCCTGCAAGAAAAACCGCTCTTGATACAACCACTTCTTTTGTTGTTGTAGCACCTGCTGGCTCAGGAAAAACTCAGCTTCTAATAAAAAGATATTTGACTTTGCTTTCACAGGCAAGGTCAATTGATTCTGTAATCTGCCTTACCTACACAAGAAAAGCGACAGAAGAGATGAGAGAGAGAGTTTTTAAGGCGTTGAGAGAGTGCAAAACAAAAACTGCCAAAGACCAAAACGAAAAAGAACTATTTGAAATAGCAAGCAAAACTTTTAAAAATAAAAATATTAAAGAAGAGGAATTGACAAATCCACACTCTTTCCAAATTTCAACA
>JAAZNT010000280.1 GCA_012798145.1 Thermoanaerobaculaceae bacterium
TAGAGCGGGTCTGACACCTTGATAAAAGAGGTCTGATTCAAGGTAAATCTGCCCGTCTGTGATGGATATGACATTAGTGGGGATGTAAGCGGAAACATCTCCCGCCTGTGTTTCAATGATTGGAAGAGCGGTGAGCGAACCGCCACCGTGCTTTTCGTTAAGTTTTGCCGCCCTTTCAAGGAGTCTTGAGTGGAGATAAAAAACATCTCCCGGATACGCTTCCCTTCCGGGAGGTCTTCTCAGCAAAAGAGAAATTTCTCTGTATGCGGCGGCGTGCTTTGAAAGGTCGTCATAAACGACAAGGACATCCTTTCCTTTGTGCATAAAGTATTCGCCGATCGCGCACCCCGCGTAGGGGGCTATGTACTGCAAAGTGGCGGGCTCTGAAGCGGATGCGGCGACAACTATCGTATGCTCCATAGCGCCATAATTTTCAAGGGTTTTGACAACCTGAGCGATAGTTGACCTTTTCTGCCCTATTGCGACATAAATGCAGATGACATCTTTCCCTTTCTGGTTTATTATCGTGTCAACAACGATTGCGGTTTTTCCCGTCTGTCTGTCGCCGATTATAAGTTCCCTCTGCCCTCTTCCTATTGGAATCATCGTGTCAATCGCCTTAATTCCCGTCTGGAGAGGGACTCTCACCGGCTCTCTTTGAACTATTGAAGGGGCGATTCTTTCAAGAGGATACCTTTCTGTGAAAGATGGCATCGCCATTCCGTCCTGCGGAGAGCCGAGAGGGTCAATAACTCTTCCTATAAAGCCCTCGCTGACGGGGATGCTCAAAATGTTTCCCGTCCTTTTCCCTTCGTCGCCCTCCTTCAAATGAGTGTATTCTCCCAAAAGGACTACTCCGACACTGTCTTCTTCAAGGTTAAGGGCGACCCCGAAAAGGTTTCCGGGAAACTCCACAAGTTCTCCAGCCATAACATTTTCCAAGCCGTAAACCCTTGCGATTCCGTCGCCTACGGAGATAACATAACCGACTTCGGAAACTTCAAGTTTCTTTTCAAAACTTGCTATTTCCGACTTTAAAATTGTCTGAATTTCAGAAATATTCGCCATTCATCACCTCTTCAACAGGTAATTCTTCATTTCAGCAAGAGCAGTTTCAAATGTTGAATCAAAAACTTTTGAGCCAATTTTTACCTTAAAACCGCCAATTACTTTTGGGTCTGTCTCTTCTATCAAAACAACTTTTTTGTTCAATTTTGCAGAGATTTCTTTTTGAATTTCTTCCTTTTCTTTTTCTGAAAGAGCAGGGAAAGAGACAATTTTCCCTCTTACAACGCCGTCAATCTGGTCAGAAATTTCATAAATCTCTTTTTCAATATCATTCCAGAGGGAAATTCGCCTTTTTTCAACGACAAGTTTAAGAAAAGAAGAAAAAATTTGGTCAAAATTGGCGCTTTTTCCAATTAAATCAATAAGTTCCGCTTTCTTTTCAGATGAGATCGCAGGGTTTTCAAAAACTTTAACAATTTTGGGAATATCTTTTAAAATCTTTCCAAAAACAGAGGCGTTTTGGGCGCAAATTTTAAAAAGAGAAGGAGAAACAGAATCCGAAAGCGCTTTTGCGTATTCTCTTGCGACGCTTTTCTTAACCATTCACTCTTTCCTTAATCTCTTTGAGAAATTCTGAAAAAACTCTCTCCCTGTCTTGGGGTTCAAAATGTTTTGCTATAAGATTCTTTGCTATTTCAACCGCTTCATTTACAGCAAATTCCCTTATTCTTCTTTCCGCCTCAATCTGTTTTCTTTTAAATTCTTCTTCCGCTTCCTTTTTAAGCCACTGCGCGCTCTCTTCCGCGCTCTTCCGTAAAATCTCCTTTTCCCTTTCGGCGTTTCTCTCCGCCTCTTTTATTATTTCCAAAACCTCGCCATCAAGGCGCGAAAGTTTGTCTTCAAGTTCCTGAAGTTTTTTCTCTGCGGCGATCCTTTCGTCCTTTGCCTTGTTGAGCGCTTTTTCAATTTCCGCTTTTCTTGCCCTTAAAAATGCGGGAAGTTTAACTCTCAAAAGGAAATAGAAAAGGACAAAAACAAGGATGAGGTTGACTGCCTGCCAGAAAATCATAGGGACGCCCCAAATCGGGGTCAGCCAACCGCCGGAATGTGCTCCTCCCTCCTCTTCGCAGAAAAGAGAAAAAGGGAAAGAAAAAAGCGTTATAAATAAAATATATTTTTTCAAGAGGAAACGCTCCTTTTCAAAACTTTTTCAGCCATCATCCTTGCAAGGTCTGGGATCGCCTTTTTTATTTCCTCTTTAGTGGTTTTTTCAAAAATTTCAAACTCTTTTTCCCTCAAATTCTTTTTTTCCTCAATTTCAAGTTTCACTTTTTCAAGAAGTTTCGCCTGATATTCAAGGAGTTCCTTCCTTGCCTCTTCCCTCTTTTTAAGCCCCGCTTTTCTTGCCTCTCTCAACTTTTCCTCAACATAAGCAAGTTTTTTTTCGCTTTCCTCCCTTGCTTTTTGAGAGAGAGATTCGCCCTCCTGAATTATTCCCTTTCTTTCGTCAATAATCTTTCTAACGGGCTTAAA